>JAYZHG010000051.1:0-9358 GCA_036166735.1 Bacteroidota bacterium
TCTGTCTCTAAAGCTTTCTCATCAGATGCAGATAGAGGAATTTTGGGTTCTAATGTTAAATTTATTGCAGATTTACAGGATGATACAAATGTTTATAAGGAAGACATGGCTTCTATTGGAAGGGATATTTCTAAACTTCAAAGTGATTTAAGTAATTTATCTGCTCAAATTTCTTCACAATTGTTAAGTGAAGGTAGTTTAAGTAATGAAGATTTTTTAAATAAAATTTCTTCTTTAATTGATGAAAAAGAAATAACTAATACCGTTTTAGTTGATGATTTAAATCAAGATGATGAATTAGTTGATGAAAAAACTAATGAAATAAATAAATTAAAAAAAGATTTAGAAATTGCAACAGAATTATTAAAACAAGTCACCTTTACCAACATACAAATTCAAGAACAAGAAAATAAACCTACTTTTGCAAATCAAGATAGTATTGTCTTTTATATTGATGAGTTGAAAGATGATGTGGTTGATTTAAAAAATTTTTCAATGCAATTGTTAGCTAATACAACAATAGAAGATAATACAGATGAGTTTAATCAATTCAAAGATGAAACAACAAAAAATTTTGATGAATTTAAAAATTTTACTAGGCAGGAAATAAGTGAAATCAAAGAACTTACAAGGCAGTTAATTGAAAAAGAAAGAGAGATTATTCAATCTTCTCCTACTTTTGATAATTCTTTATTGAAAGAGGTTAGAGATTTATCAAATGTTGTTAAAAATAATTCAACGAATAATGTTGACAAAGAGTATCTTGATGAAATAACTAAAACATATGAAACTTTAATTACAAAACTTGATAACAATTCATCTAAAAGTGAATTAGAGAGGTTAAGTGAAAATGTGGTGAGTGATAATTTGTCTGGTATTGCTGAACTCAAATACTATATTGTTGAATTAATGAAAGATCAAAAAGAAATGAAAGTAATAATGAAAGATTTAAGAGAAATATTAGAGAGAAATGATTCTCAAAATAATTAATTTTCTTATTTATTAATGATAAGATATCTGATATTTTTTTTTTATTTTTTTGTTGCTTGTAATACTCAGTCTATTCAAAATATTCAAAAAGATTATGAAGGTCCTATATTGGAAATTGAAAATCTCAATACTTTTTTAAGTGATTCAGCAAAAATTAGATTGAAGCTTATTTCAGATTTTTATCAAGTATTAGATAATGGAGATGAGATTTATCCCAATGGTTTATCTATGGAAATATATTCAAAATCATCTGATATTTTGATTGCAAATTTTAAAGCTAATCATGTTATAAAATATAGTGATGATAATTATTATATAGCATCAGGAAATGTTATATTATTTAATCTAGAGTCGAATGATGAATTAAGAACCGAAGAATTATTTTGGTATCCAAATGATGATAAATTTGAAACGCAGAAAATTGTTACCATAAAAACAAATAATGAAATCCATAGTGGAGAAGGCATGGAATCAAATCAAGATTTTTCTAATTATAAAATTTTGAGACCTACTGGAACAATTGAAATTGATGAAAATTAAATATTTTTTGTTCATAATTGGTACAATCTTTTTTTTAGTTGGAGTTTATGTTTTTATTAAATTTGATTTTGTAAATTCTTATGGATTTTTTATGATTTCTTTTCTCTTTTTGTTTCTTTCTAAATTAATTAATAGATGATGAATACCATAGAAACACAGGTTATTCTCATTGTTGTATGTTTGTTGTTTTCTGGATTTTTTTCTGGTTTAGAAATAGCTTATATATCTAGAAACAAATTAAATTTCGAAATTAAATCTAAATCGAAAAGTGTTTTCGGTAAAATCTTTGCTCTTTTCAACAGAAATAATTCTGAATTTATTGCAACTATGTTAATAGGAAATAATTTAGCTCTTGTTATGTATGGTTTGGTAATGGCTCAAATTCTAGAACCAATGTTAAGTTTTATTAATAATGATATTTCCATATTAATTATTCAGACATTAGTTTCTACAGTAATTGTTTTAATTACAGCAGAATATATTCCAAAAAGTATTTTTTTAATAAATCCTGATAAATTATTAATAACATTTTCTGTCCCTTTGTTTATTATTTATTTAATTCTAAATCCAGTGGTTAAAATTGTAATGGTTTTTTCTAAATGGTTTATAATTAAAATTTTAAATCAAGAGTATTCAGATGAAAAAGTTGTGTTTAAGTTAACAGATTTAAATGATTATATAAAAAGAGTAGTAGTTAATGATAAAGAAATTCAATCTAAAAATATTACAGAATTTTTTAATAATGCTTTAGCTCTTAAAACTGTAAAAGTTAGAGATTGCATGATTCCAAGAACTGATATTATTTCTATAGATGAGAAAGATTCAATTATAGAATTGAAAAATATAATTGATGAATCAGGATTTTCAAAAATTATAATTTATAAATCTTCAATAGATCACATTATAGGGTATTGTCATGGACTATCATTATTTAATAATCCAAAAACAATTAAAGAAATTATAAAACCAATAACATTTATTAATGAAACTAATTTGGCGAGTGAAGTTCTTTTTAAATTTATGTCTAAACAAATTAATATAGCTGTAGTAATTGATGAATATGGTGGAACTTCGGGTATTTTAACTTTGGAAGATATAATAGAAGAGATTTTTGGAGAAATTATAGATGAATTTGATGATGATGTATTATTAGAAAATAAAGTAAATAATAATGCTTATAATTTTAGCGCTAGATTAGAAATTGAATATTTAAATTCAAAATATAATTTTAAAATACCTGTTGGAGAATACGATACATTAGGTGGTTTTATTCTTGATTTTAATAAAAATCTTCCTAAGAAAGGTGAAATGATCAAATTTGATAATTATTTAATAAAAATACTATCTATGAACGATAATAGAATAGATAGTGTTTTTTTTAAAGA
Organism: Bacteroidota bacterium; assembly: GCA_036166735.1. Lineage (GTDB taxonomy): Bacteria > Bacteroidota > Bacteroidia > Cytophagales > MED-G16 > JAPYTU01. The sequence goes on from JAYZHG010000051.1 coordinate 2,916, forward strand.
GAATGTTTAATAATTAGATATAAAAATTTAATTTTGGCTTCCTAAATTTATTTTATGGCAATAATAAGTACACTTAGAAATAAAATGGGCAAATTTCTTGTCTTTGTAGTTGGTTTCTCAATTGCTGCTTTTGTTTTGGGCGATATACTTGGTCCGAATAATCAAGCATTTAATAGTCAAAATAATATAATTGCTGAAATTAATGGAGAAGATGTTGATTATCTGTTGTATCAATCATTATTTGAGGAGTTATCTTATAATTTTTCTCTAAATAATGGAAGATCTCCTGAAGCCTTTGAGATAGAATCAATTAGAGATCAAGTTTGGCAAAGATTAATTGATGATATTAGTTATAAAGCAGAATATTTTAAACTTGGAATAGATGTTTCAACTAATGAGGTTGTTGATATGGTTCAAGGCAGTAATATTCATCCTATGGTAAGACAAGCCTTTACTGATCCCAATACCAATGTATTTAGTCCTCAAAATGTTATTTCTTATCTCCAATCTCTTAGTTCTCAGCCTTTAAATCAACAAGAAGCATGGTATGCATTTGAAAAAAATCTTAAACCAATGCGTATGAGGTCTAAGTATGAAAACTTAATGTCTTTAACTGCTAATGTTAATGTTTTAGAATCAAAAAAGGAATATTATAACTCAAATAACAAAATCGATTTATCATATTTTTTTATACCTTTTTATGAAATTGAAGATTCTCTATTTGAGATTTCTACCGATGAAATGAAAAATTATTTGAAAAAAAATAAAGAAGATTATACTCAAAAAGAGTCTAGATCGATTGATTATATTTTTTTTCCATTAACTCCTTCCAAAGATGATTCAATATACATTGTTAATGAAATGGAAAGAATTAAAAATAGTTTATTATCCGAGTCATTAGATGATTCTACTTTTTCAGTGATTAATTCAGATGAATTAAATGCGTATGTTAATTATAAAATAGATGAGTTGCCTGTTGAATTGCAAAATAAGGAAGTTGGATATGTTTCTGATGTTAAATTTCAAAATGGAAATTTTATTGTTAATAAATTATCTGAAATAGTTGAAGAAAATAAATATAGTGCTAGAGCTAAACATATACTTTTTAAATTTGATGTGATCCCTAAGTTAGAAGTTAGAAAAGAAGCTCAAAGAGTTTTAAATTTATTAAAAAGTGGAAGTGATTTTGAGGAAACAGCAAGAACATATAGCCAGGATGGGTCTGCTTCTAATGGTGGAGATTTAGGTTGGTTTACTGAAGGAACTATGGTTCTTCCATTTCAAAATGCAGTTTTTTCAAGGTCCAAACCAGGTCTAATTCCTAGAATTATAGAGTCAGAATTTGGATATCATTTAATTTATGTGAGTAATATAAAAACTAATATGTCTTATAATGTTTCTACGATTGTAAAAGTACTTGTTCCTAGTGATTATACTAAAAACTTTATTTATAGAGAATCAGAATTATTTAGATCACAGGTGGACAATAAAAAATCATTTATAAAGAATGTTGAAGAGGGCAATTATAAAATGCTTTCTTCTAATAATTTGGATAAAAATGATAAAAAAGTAGCAGATTTAAATAATTCAAGATCTTTAATTATTTGGGCATATAGTGATAATACTTCATTGAATTCAATTTCAGATGTTATAGAAATGGATGATGGTTATGTTATTGCAATCGTTTCTGATATTAAAGAGAAAGGGACCAAAAATTTAGATGATGTTAAAAATTCTATAACAAAAAAAATATTAAATAATAAGAAATTCGAATACGTTTCAAATAAGTTATTAGATTATAAATCTTTATTTGATTTGACACAATTAAATAATAAAGGAAAAATTTATAATATGAATACTTTAGATTTTACAACGAATTCTTTATCTAATGTTGGATATTCTCCTGAAGCTATAGGAATAGCATTTTCAATGGAAGAAGGAGAATTAACTAGACCATTTATGAATGATGAGGGGATTGTTGTAATGGGGTTAAATAGTTTTATTATTGCAGATTCTATTGAAAATTATTCAGAATATTCTAGTTCTCTACGACAAGCTAATCAATTATCAACTCCCTTTCGAATTGATAATGCTATAAAAGAATTTTCTTCTATTGAAGATTATAGATATAAATTCTTTTAAAAAAATGAATAGTATTAAAAGTTTTAAAAACACTCTTGATCAAGAGTATAATTTTCCTTGTGAATATTCATTTAAATTTATAGTTAAAAACGATTTTAAAGAAGATGTAATTAGTCTTCTTCCTGAAGCAAAAAAAAACATTAAAATTTCTAAAAAAGGTAAATATATCTCTATTACCTTATCTTCTATTATGAAGAATGCTGATGAAATAGTTTATATTTATGATAAGGCAGCTAAAATTAATAGCATAATTTCTTTATAATATGTGGATAGAAGAAAATAATAAATTAGTTAAACATTTTTCTTTTAAAGATTTTATTTCTGCTTTTTCATTTTTATCCAAGGTTGCTTTAATTTCTGAAAAATTAGATCATCACCCTGAAATTATTAATGTTTATAACAAAGTAACAATTAAATTATCAACCCATGATATTGGAAATAAGGTGTCTAAAAAAGATTATGATTTAGCAAAAGCTATTGATGAGTTACTATGAAAGATAAGTTTGTGCTATTTGTTGTTCCAACTCCAATAGGAAATTTAGATGATATTACTTACAGATCGATTAAAACATTAAAAAATTCTGATTATATATTATGTGAAGATACAAGGGTTTCTAGAAAATTATTGGATAGGTATAATATAAAAAAGTCTTTGTTTTCTTATCATTCTTTTAATGAACATAAAGTTGTAAAAAAATACATCGATGAAGTTTTATCAGGAAAAATTATATCTTTAATATCAGATGCAGGTACTCCATCAATATCAGATCCCGGATTTTTAATTATTAGAGAAGCTATAAAAAATAATATAGAAATTGACTGTCTCCCTGGGGCAACTGCTTTTGTTCCCGCTCTTGTAAATTCAGGAATTTCTTCAGATAGATTTATTTTTGAAGGATTTTTGCCGATTAAAAAGGGAAGAAAAAAAAGATTAGAATTATTAAGTAATGAAAAGAGAACCATAATTATTTATGAATCACCAAAAAGAATTCTAAAAACATTAAAAGAATTAATTATATTTTTTGGTAAAGATAGAAAGGCATCAGTATCTCGAGAATTAACAAAAATATATCAAGAAAATAAAAGGGGAACTCTTGAAGAATTGTTTGTTATTTTTGAAACTAGAACCATTAAAGGAGAAATTGTTATAATAATAGATGGAAAATAAAGTTATTTTATATTTTGTTTTTTTATGCATTTTGTGTCAAGATGTATGTTTTGCTTTTTCTCAAAAAAAGGTATCATCCAATTCTCAATTTTCTGTTATTACAATTGGACCTACGCAAAAAGAATTATATAGTGCATTTGGTCATAGTGGACTAAGGCATAGAGATGATAGCTTAGGGGTTAATAGTTTTTATAATTATGGTTTATTTGATTTTGATCAGCCAAATTTTTATATAAATTTTTTAAATGGAAAATTGCTATATATGGTTGGTAAATTTGATTATGGTTCTGTAGAAAGGTATTATATAAGTGAAAATAGATTCATTAAAGAACAGATTTTAAACCTTTCAAATTCTCAAAAAAATGATCTTTATTATTATTTAGAAAACAATATAAAACATGAAAATAAATATTATTTGTACAATTATGTGTATAATAATTGTGCTACTAAAATTCGAGATATTTTAGAAAATATATTGGGACAAAAAATAATTTACAGCAAAGAATCTTCAGATTTATCTATTAGAAATTTGATGGATCTATATTTAGATGAACAAAGGTGGGGAGATTTGGGCATAGACATATGTTTAGGTTCAGAAATTGATATTAAGTCAGATAATTATTCGTCAATGTTTTTACCCGATTTTTTATTTAATTCGTTTGCTGAAGCAAAATTTTCTGATGGAAATGAATGGGTTTTAAATACAATTGAAATAGATAGTAATAATGTACAGAGTACTAGAAATTTATTTTCTCCATTAAATGTTTTTTTATTTTTATTAATCATTACATTAATTATTACGTTTAGAGAAGTTAAATACGAGTTAAGATATAAATATTTTGATCTATTACTATTTACTATTTCGGGGTTAGTAGGATTTTTAATTCTCTATTTATGGTTTTTTACAGACCATCTTTCTTCAAATAATTATAATATTATTTGGGCAACACCTTTAAATTTTATAATTCCATTTATTATAAATTCTAAAAGATTTAAAAAGGCCCTATATTATTATTTTCTATATTATTCTTCATCATTAATTGTTTTATTAATATTATGGGATTTATTACCACAAGAATTTAATGATTCTCTAATCATTATAATACTAATTTTAATAATCAGATCTTTTGTTCTTTTTATTAAAAATTTGAAGTCAAAATAGTTAGAAATTTAATTTGTTTATTGTAGTAAAAACAAGGGATGTCTCATACCCTTTATTAATTAGGTGTTTTATTAGTTTGTTCTTTTCAAAATTTTTAGATTTTCTTTTATAGACTTCAATAGATTTCATTAAGACTTTATAGTATGTTTTCTCTTCTATACTTTCAAGACCAAATGTGATTTCTTTGTTACTTAATCCCTTATTTTTTAATTCGTATGCTATTTTTATTTTTCCCCAACGATTTTTTTGATTTTTTCCTCTTGAAAAAGATTTTGAAAATCTAAAATTATCAACGATTCCTAATTCTATAGCTTGTGATATTGCAGAATCAATTATTTCAATTGAATAATTTAGATCCAACAATTTTGTTTTTATTTCTTTAGTGGAACGATCTCTATAATTACAATAATTTATTATTTTATTTAGAGCTGATTTTTGAAAATTATCTTCAGTAGGAGACATATCCTTTTCTATTCAGTATGCTTTTGACAAATCTGATTTCATTGTCAGAATTAAATACTTTAAAAGGAAAAAGTATTAATTGAACTTTATTTAATTTAAAGAGAAATCCATCTTTTTGAATTTTAACTTTTTTAACTGTATTCCATTTTATAGGCATACCTTGTTTTGTATTAATTTTCATTAATATCTCATTGCTTGAAATTTCATATGATAATCTTTCAAACATGTATTTCCCTTGTTCTAATTGTGTAAGGCCAATAAATTGAATTAGCCAAAATAATAGATACAAAACAAGCGCTATTGAGGCACCTATTATCCACCAAATTGAAGGAATCCAAAGATAATGTATCGAACAGATTGCTAGATAAATTAAACTAATCCACCATTGCTCTATCAAAAGATTTATGAACCCTTTTTTTATATAGACACCTTTATTTACTTGAAATTTTTTTGTCCTTACAATCATTCTTTTTTATTAATAGTCAATTTTTGAATAATATGATGATTACTATTTTTTTTAATTAACGCTAAAACCTTGTAAAGGTCGTCATTAGAAATGTACTCACCAAGTAAGTAAATTATATTATTTTCTGAATTGCCAGAATGGATAATTTTTAATTCGTTAAAATTATTTTTTTCAAAAAATTGGTCTAAACCTCTAATTACTTCAGATTTACTTCCCGAAATTTTTTTATCGTTTATTATTATATCGCCATTTTTATCAAGTTGATTTATTATTTCTTCTGAATTTTGAATGGATAATGCATTAATTATATCCTCTAAAGAAGTACTGCTTATTATAAATAAAAAAGAAGTAAGTAGGTAAGTCAGTTTAATCATATATTTAAATCTTTTAATAAATAATATAAAAACCTAGTTCTCTCTAATTATTTTTGCCCAAATGAATGATAAAGTTATATTATTAATAATGGATGGATGGGGATTAGATAATAATCCTAGTGTTTCAGCTATTCATTCAGCAAATACACCATTCTATGATGATATGATGAAAAAATATCCCAATTCTAATTTGATAGCATCAGGTGTTGAGGTAGGTCTTCCTAAAAATCAAATGGGTAATTCAGAAGTAGGGCATATGAATATAGGAGCGGGTAGAATTGTTAATCAGGATTTAATAAAATTAAATGAGTCTTTAAAAGACAAGGGCATAAAAAATCAGAAAACTTTTGTAAAAACTGTTGATTCTGCAATTCAAAAAGGTAATAGTTTTCATTTGATAGGTCTTTTGTCAGATGGAGGTGTTCATTCTCATTCAAAACACTTGTACTATATATTAGATTATTTAAAAGATAAAAAATTAAAAAATATATTTCTTCACGTTTTTACAGATGGTAGGGACGCAAGTCCTAAAAAGGGGATAAGTGAAATTCAAAAGTTACAGGATTATATAAAAAATACAAATATTAAAATAGCAACTGTTTCAGGGAGATATTATTCTATGGATAGAGATAATAGGTGGGAAAGAATAAAGTTAGCTTATGATGCTAT
>JAYZHG010000052.1:0-4076 GCA_036166735.1 Bacteroidota bacterium
CAACGTTAATTCTCTAATATCAAAAAAGATAATTGGCATGGATTGTTTTGATCAAAATTTGATTGATAAAACACTAATTGAATTGGATGGAACAACTAATAAATCTAATTTAGGTGCAAATGCAATACTAGGTATTTCTTTGGCTTCAGCTCATTTGGCATCAAAAGTTAAATTAATTCCTTTATATAAGTATTTAGGAGGAAAATCTGCTTGTTTTTTACCTGTACCTATGATGAATATTATTAATGGAGGATTTCATTCAGATGCTCCTATGGCATTTCAAGAGTTTATGATTAGACCTTTAGGTGCTCCTAGTTTTAAAGAAGCATTAAGATATGGGACTGAAATATTTCATTGTTTAAAATCAATTTTAAAAATTAATAATTTAAGTATTGCGGTTGGTGATGAAGGTGGTTTTGCCCCTAATTTAAAAAATGGTACTGAAGAAGCAATTGAAACTATTATGCTCTCTATTGAAAAGGCTGGTTATAAAGTTGGAGAAGAGGTTACTATTGCTATGGATTGTGCATCATCTGAGTTTTATAGTAATGGCAAATATGATTATAGAAAATTTGAAGGAAATTCTGGTGAAGTTAGAAACTCAGAAGAGCAAGTAATTTATTTAAAGGAGTTACTTGAGAAATATCCTATTGATAGTATTGAAGATGGTTGTGATGAAAATGATTGGGAAGGTTGGAAATTATTAACAAATGAAATAGGCAATAAGTGTCAGTTAGTTGGAGATGATTTATTTGTGACTAATATTAAATATTTAAAGAAAGGTATTAGAGAAAAAAGTGCTAATTCTATATTAATTAAACCAAATCAAATAGGTACACTTTCTGAAACAATTTTAGCAATAAATTTAGCAAAAAGCGCAGGATGGACTACTATTATTTCTCATAGATCAGGTGAAACTGAGGATACTACAATTTCAGATATAGCTGTTGGTTTAAGTGTTGGACAAATAAAAACTGGGTCTCTTTCACGTTCAGATAGGATAGCGAAATATAATCAGTTATTGAGAATAGAAGAAGATTTAGGTATAAATGCAAAATATCTCAAAAATTAAAATTATATATTTGATTTATGATTTTAGATAATTTTAAAAAACTATTTAAGAATTTTTATTTTTTATTTTTTATTTTGTTCATTTTATGGATGACGTTTATTGATACAAATGGGTTTTATAATAGATATAGATTATCTAAAAAGTTATCAGATTTAGAATCACAAAAAGTATTTTATACTAATGAGATTGAACAAATTTCTATGGATAAAAAATCATTTGATAATAATGATGAACTTTTAGAAAAGTATGCGCGTGAAAAATATTTGATGAAAAAAGAAAGTGAAGATATTTTTTATATAATTGAAGAATAAATTAATAAGTAAACTATGGACATTAAAAGTGAAAAATTTCTTTTTAAATATTTAAATAATTATTCTCCAACAGGTTTTGAAACTTCTGGACAAAGAATATGGTTAGATTATATGAATCCTTACATTGATGAATATATATCAGATACATATGGAACAGTTGTTGGTGTAATTAATCCAAAATCTGAATATAAAGTCGTTATAGAAGCTCATGCTGATGAAATTTCTTGGTTTGTAAATTACATTACAGATGATGGTTATATATATGTTATAAAAAATGGGGGTTCTGATCATCAGATAGCTCCGTCTAAAAGAGTTAATATACATACAGAAAAAGGTATTGTTAAAGGTGTTTTTGGTTGGCCTGCAATTCATGTTAGAGATTCAAAGACTGAAAAATCCCCATCTTTGGAAAATATATTTATTGATGTCGGTTGTGATTCAAAAAAGGAAATTGAAAAGCTTGGTATTCATGTTGGTTGTGTAATTACTTTTGAAGATGCATTAATTAATCTTAACAAAAATTATTTGACAGGAAGAGCTTTAGATAATAGAATGGGAGGATTTATGATAGCTGAGGTAGCTAAGAGATTAAAAGAAAACAAAAAAAACTTAGATTTTGGTCTTTATATAGTTAATTCAGTACAAGAAGAAATTGGACTTAGAGGTGCTCAAATGATAGCTGAAAGAATAAATCCAGATGTTGCAATTGTTACGGATGTGACTCATGATACACAATCACCAATGTATGATAAAAAGAAAAGTGGTGATGTGAAAGCAGGAAAAGGTCCAGCTCTTACTTATGGTCCAGCGGTACAAAATAATTTATTAAAACTTTTAATTAAATCAGCAAAATCAAATAAAATTCCATATCAACTTATTGCAGCATCACGATATACTGGAACAGATACTGATGCTTTTGCTTATTCTAATGATGGTGTTGCATCTGCTTTGATTTCTCTACCATTAAAATATATGCATACAACTGTAGAAACCGTTCATAAAAAAGATGTTGAGAATTGTATAAAGCTCATATATCAATCTGTTTTAAACATCAAAAAAAATCAAGATTTTAGGTATATTAAATAGTTTTTTTACATACGTATCCTATACTCTCTAGGTCATTCCAAAAATTTGGATATGATTTATTAACTACCTTTGGATCTCTAATTACAAGTTCTAATTTTGATGATAATGATGCGAATGACATAGCTATTCTATGATCTTTATAGGTATTTATTATTAGTTTCTTTGGTAGTTTATTGTTTCTTCTTTCAAGAATCCATTCATCATTTGCTTCATAAAAATTACAGCCAATTTTTGTTAGTTCTTTTTTCATTGCTATTAGTCTATCAGTTTCTTTTATTTTTAGACTTTCAAGACCTTTCAATTTTAATTTAATTTTTTTAACGGCTGCAATAACTAAAATTGTCTGAGCTAAATCTGGACAATTTTTAAAATTTATTTCTTTAGTTGATTCTAAATTTGAATTTTTAATTAATAAAATTCCATCACTTTCAAATCTAGTATAAACTCCAATATTTTTCATGATATCAGCAATTATTTTATCACCTTGAAATGAATTTTTTCTTAATCCAATCAGTTTTAAAGATCGTATATGATCATTAATGCTTATTATACTATACCAATAACTAGCTGCTGACCAGTCAGATTCTATTTTATAAGATCCACTTAAATATTTTTGATTGGTAATTTTAATTTTATTTTTATTCCATTTGTATTTAATCCCAAAATTTTCCATCAGACTTAAAGTCATCTTTATATATGGTTTACTATAAAGTGGTTCTACAATTTTAATTTCTATTCCATTTTTAAGTATAGGAGCAATTAATAGTAAGGAAGAAATGTATTGACTGCTTATATTTCCTTTAATTTGAATAGAATTAATTTTTTGACTTATTTTATTTTTTATATAAATAGGAGGATATCCTTCTTTCTTTAAATATTTTATTTTTGCTCCTATTTCATTGAGTGCATCAACAAGAATAGCTATAGGTCTTTTTTCCATTCTTTTAGATCCTATAATTTTAACATCATTTCTTTTTAATGATAACAATGATGTTAAAAATCGCATTGTTGTACCTGCATCTTCAATATTCCAAATTGAATTTGGATTTTTATTGAGTAAATTTTTTAAAATGATGGTATCATTTGCATTGGAAAGATTATCAATATTTATTATTTCTTGAGACAAGGCTTGTATAATTAATAGCCTATTACTTTCACTTTTTGAAGAATTTAAAGTGATCACATTATTTTTTCTTTTATCAAACTTGATTATTAACTGTTCCATTAGATGCAACTATTATAATAATCTATACTTTCATTAATAACTAATTTATTTATATTATAATTATATCCACATTTGCCAATTTTTTCAATTAATGACATGTTTATTTTATTGTTAATATTTTTTTTATCATGAATGATGGCTTCTAATATCGGTTCAATTTTATTGTTATTAATAATTTTTGGTTTGTATGTTTTAGTAATAAATTTTGTTATTAAGTCTAGTTCATTTTTTTGTAATGTATTAGCAGTATATGATATATATGATTCACATATCATTCCAATTGCTATTGCTTCTCCATGCAATAAATAATTGTTCTTACTCATATATGTTGATTCAATTCCATGTCCAATAGTATGTCCAAAATTTAAAATTTTTCTAATGC
>JAYZHG010000053.1:0-3240 GCA_036166735.1 Bacteroidota bacterium
GAAAATAATGAAAACACAGGGTTTGATAAAAAAGATTATAATTTAAAAATTAAATATAAAAGCAATAATACTTCAAGCGTTTATCATGAAACCATACTTGCAATAGGAGAAACAAAAGAAAATTCAAACGAAACATACTTAGGATTATCTGACGAAGATTTCAACAAAAATCCTTATTTAAGATATCAAGGTTCTCAAATTGATAATATGAAAGCAGAACAAGAAAGAATATCAATAAAAAATTATCTTGAATTTAATAATGGATTAAATATTTCCACAAGTATTTACAAAAATAATTTTCAAAGAAATTGGTATAAACTTCAAAGTGTTATAGACAATAATGGAAATAAATTTGGTATTTCTTCATTGTTTACAGACGATGCAACTGAAGCATTCACTATAGTTAAAGGAACAATTGACAGCAACGAAGAGGGTTTAATTGTTAGGGCTAATAACAGAACTTATTTATCTAAAGGAATACAATCTGTTATTAATAAGTCATTTCAAAACAATAATACAACACATCATTTAAGTTTAAGTGCTAGATATCATTATGATGAAATGGATAGGTTTCAATGGGAAGACAAATATCAAATGTTAAATGGAATAATGCATCTAAACAAAAAAGGCATACCAGGAAGCAATAGCAATAGAATCCAGTATTCAAAAGCATTAGCTAGCTATATAAACTATAAAATTGAAATGGCAAAATTAATATTAAATCTAGGATTAAGACACGAACATATTAAAGGCCATAGAGATGACTATGGAAAATCTGACGCTGAAAGAAAAGGAACCGATTTGTCTTCAAGAGAAAACATAATTAATTCATTAATTCCAGGTTTTGGATTGCTTTATAAAATAAATCCGTCATCAAATACTTTTTTGGGTATTCATAAAGGATTTTCTCCTCCTGGAGATAAACCTGAAACAAATCCTGAAAAAAGTATAAACTATGAGGTTGGATTTAAAACAAAATCAATAAAACTTGAAGGTGAAATAGTTGGATATATTAGTGATTATTCTAATTTACTTGGTTCTGATTTAGCAGCTACTGGCGGATCTGGAACCAATGAATTATACAATGCTGGAAAAGCAATTGTAAAAGGTATTGAAATAAGTGTAAATTATAATCTATCTAACACTAATAAATTACAAATCCCAATTTATATTAACTATACATTAACTGACGCTACCTTTAAAGAAAATTTTAAAAGTTCTTTTGACGCGTGGGGTGGAGAAATTATGAATGGATATAAAATACCATATATATCAAAACATCAATTTAATCTTGGATTTAATATTAAAAATAATAATTTAAGCTTTGATGCAAATTACTCATTTAAAAGCGATGTAAGAACAAAACCAGGAATTGAAATGAATAATACAAAAGAACTCATTAAAGGTTTTGGAGTGATAAATACAGCATTAAATTATAATGTCAACAAAAACATTAGCTTTCATTTAGCAGCAAAAAATATAACAAATAAAGTTTATTCTGTATCCAGAAGACCAGCTGGCTTAAGACCTGGCTTACCAAGGACATTTACAGCAGGAATCAAGTGTGATTTTTAAAATTTTAATCAATCCATTCAGCAATAAATAAATTAGTATCTCTAGTATCTCCATTATTTCTATTTGAAGAAAATGCTAATTTTTTACCGTCATTAGAGAATACAGGAAAAGCATCAAAAGTTTCACCATGAGTAATTCTTGTCAGATTTCTTCCATCTATATCAATCATATATAAATTAAAAGGAAATCCTCTTTCTGCTTCAAAGTTTGAAGAAAAAAGAATCTTTTTTCCAGAAGGATGAAAAAAAGGACTCCAATTAGCATTCCCAAGATCTGTTATTTGTTTTAAGTTGCTACCATCTGCATCACAAATAAAAAGTTCCATTTCTGTTGGCTGAACCAACCCTTGAGACAATAAAGATTTATACTCATCAATTTCTTCTTTGGTTTTAGGTCGAGATGATCTAAAAACAATTTTAGTTCCATCAGGAGAAAAAAAAGCTCCTCCATCGTAACCAAGTTGATTCGTTATTTGTTTAACATCACTACCATCAAGATTCATGGTATACAATTCTAAGTCCCCACTTCTTGTAGAGGTAAAAACAATTTTATCTCCTAAAGGTGAAATGGTTGCCTCTGCATCATACCCAGAATTAGAAGTTAATTGATTCACAATATTACCATCCAAATCTGAAACAAAAATATCATATGAATCATAGATAGGCCAAACATATTTACCCTCTACTCTTAAGGGAGCTTCAGGACAATTTTCATTGCCAAGATGAGTAGAAGCATATAAGAAATATTTGCCATCAGGAAAAAAATATGCACATGTGGTTCTTCCCTTTCCTGTACTAACCATTTGAGGGCTATTATCCTTATAAACATCATTATTATTCATAATAAACATTTGATCACAACTAACATTCCATTTATTAAAATTAGACTGAAAGATTAATTTTTGATCGTCAAAACTCCAATAAGCTTCTGCATTATCTCCACCAAAAGTTACCTGCCTCAGCGATTTAAAATTTTTTTCATCAGAATAAATCAAAGCTTTACTATTTTCATTTGAAAATTCTATTTTTGAATCATTCTTAACATTATTACATCCAACAAAATTTAAGATAAAAAAAAGAAACAATGCGTTTTTCATAATCAAATCTTTAAGTATTTTTGCCAAAAATAAATCAGAAAAAATGAAACTTTTAAAGTATTTGTTGTTTTTTATTCTAGTAATCAGCTGTAAACAAAAACCCCAATATCAAAACCAAATAAAAGACGATTTGATCTTTCTTTCAAGCGATAGCTTAGAAGGTAGAGAAACTGGCACACAAGGGGAACTCAAAGCTGGAGAATACATAAAAAAAAGATTTATCAAATTAGGATTACAACCTTTAGAAAACAACAATTATTTTCAAAATTTTAATTTTAAACCAAAAACAAACCCACATCAAGATATATCATTCTCTAACCATAAAAATGATAGTACTATCACAGGAAAAAACATAATTGGGTACATTGACAACAAAGTAAAAAACACCATAATCATTGGGGCTCATTATGATCATCTAGGATATGGCAACGAAAACTCTCTGCATAGAGGTGAAAAAAATCTAATTCACAATGGTGCCGATGATAATGCAAGTGGTGTTGCAATGATGATAGACCTAGCTAGTAAACTTAGAATTGCTAACAAAAAAAACAACTATTTATTTGTTGCTT
>JAYZHG010000054.1:0-4255 GCA_036166735.1 Bacteroidota bacterium
TTTTGCTTCTTGAGCAGGAGATTCTTCTTTTGCTTCGTGAGCAGGAGCTTCTTCTTTAGTTTCCTTAGCAGGAGTTTCTTCTTTTGCTTCTTCAGCAGGAGCTTCTTCTTTAGTTTCCTTAGCAGGAGTTTCTTCTTTTGCTTCTTCAGCAGGAGCTTCTTCTTTCGCTTCTTCAGTAGGAGCTTCTTCTTTCACTTTTTTAGCATTTGCTTCTTCAAGTTTTTGTTTGATTTTGTCTAATGTCTTTTTATTGGCAACTTTTTCATCTTCTAATTTTTTCTTGTCTGCTTCTTTTTTAGAAGTTTCAATAGATTCAATTTTTTTATTAATTTTTGCTTCTTTCTCTTTTACCCAGGCATTAAATTTCTTATCTGCTTCTTCTTGAGTTATTGCTTTTTTATTAACACCTATTTGAAGATGTTTTCTAAGTAATATTCCTTTATAGGATAAAATAGCTCTTACTGTATTAGTTGGTTGAGCTCCTTGCATTAACCATTCAAGAGCTTTAATTTCATCTAAAATAATTTTAGCTGGATTAATGTTTGGATTATAAGTGCCTATTTTTTCAATGATTTTTCCATCTCGAGGAGATCTTGCGTCTGCTATAATAATATCAAAAATTGCTAATTTTTTTCTTCCTCTTCTTGATAATCTAATTTTTACTGCCATAATTTTCTTTTATTGTTTATATGGAACTCGTCCATTAACATTATATAAATTTTAGTCCGCAAATATATAAATATTTATAAGGTATCATTGTCATCTTTGATAAAAAATCATTAAGTCAATTTATCTAAATAATTAATTTTCTTAGTTAAGTCTTTACAATTCTCACAATAACAATTTATATTGCAAAATAAATTTCAAATGCCAAGAGACAACAAAATCAATTCAGTTCTCATTATTGGTTCAGGTCCTATTATTATTGGTCAAGCATGTGAATTTGATTATTCTGGTTCTCAAGCATCTCGTTCACTTAGAGAAGAAGGAATAGAAGTAACACTAATTAATTCCAATCCAGCAACTATCATGACTGATGAAGTTACTGCTAATAATATTTATCTTAAACCATTAGTTAAACAATCTATCATTGAGATATTAGAAAAACATGATATTGACGCTGTACTACCTACAATGGGTGGGCAAACAGCCCTTAATTTAGCTATTGAATGTGAAAATGCTAAAATATGGGAAAAGTATAAAGTCAAAATGATTGGTGTTAATGTTGATGCAATTAATACAACAGAAGATAGAGAATTATTTAGATTAAAAATGAATGATTTAGGGATAAATGTTTGTAAGGGAGAGATTGCAAAATCTTTCTTAAAGGGTAAAGAAATAGCTCAAAATATTGGATTCCCTTTAGTAATTAGACCTTCATTTACTTTGGGAGGTTCTGGGGGTAGTTTTGTTGAAGAAGATAAAGATTTTGATAATGCTTTAGATTATGGCCTTAATAAATCTCCTATTCATGAAGTTTTAGTTGAGCAGAGTGTTTTGGGATGGAAGGAATATGAATTAGAATTATTAAGAGATAATATTGGAAATGTTATTATTATTTGTTCTATAGAAAATTTTGATGCTATGGGAATTCATACTGGAGATTCTATTACTGTTGCTCCAGCTATGACACTTCCAGATACTTTGTACCAAGAAATGAGAAATCTTGCTATTAAGATGATGAGTGGTATAGGAAAATTTGCTGGAGGATGTAATGTCCAGTTTGCTGTAAATCCTGAAAATGATTCGATTATTGCAATTGAAATAAATCCTAGAGTTTCTAGATCATCAGCACTTGCCTCAAAAGCAACAGGTTATCCAATAGCAAAAGTTGCCGCAAAACTCGCTATAGGATATAATTTAGATGAATTAAAAAATCAAATCACAAAAACAACTTCTGCCTTTTTTGAACCTGCCTTAGATTATGTTGTTGTTAAAATTCCTAGATGGAATTTTGATAAGTTTAAAGGTTCGGATCGAAAGTTAGGTCTTCAAATGAAATCAGTTGGGGAGGCTATGGGAATCGGAAACAACTTTCAGGAAGCCTTACAAAAAGCTTGCCAATCTTTAGAAATTAAAAGAAATGGATTGGGAGCAGATGGTAGAGAGTTAAAAGATCAAAATAAATTATTAAATAGTTTAAAAAATCCAAGTTGGAATAGATTATTTCATATATATGATGCTTTAAAATTAGGATTACCATTTAATACAATTCAACAAATTACAAAAATCGATAAGTGGTTTTTAAATCAGATTGAAGAATTAGTTTTGATTGAGAATGATGTCATAAAGTATGATATTAGTTCAATACCAAAAGATTCTTTGAAATTACTTAAACAGAAAGGATATGCTGATAGGCAGATAGCTCATATAATTGGCTGTTTGGAAAGTGAAGTTTTTAATAAAAGACAAAAATTTGGTATTAAAAGAAATTATAAACTAGTAGATACATGTGCTGCAGAATTTGAGGCTCAAACACCATATTATTATTCAACTTTTGGAGATGAAAATGAATCAGTAGTTTCAGAAAAAGAAAAAATAATAGTTATTGGTTCGGGTCCAAATAGGATTGGTCAAGGAATTGAATTTGATTATTGTTGTGTCCATGGAATTTTAGCAGCAAAAGAATGTGGTTATGAAACAATTATGATAAACTGTAATCCTGAAACTGTATCGACAGATTTTGATATTGCTGATAAATTATATTTTGAGCCTGTTTTTTGGGAGCATTTATATGAAGTAATTCTTCATGAAAAACCAATAGGTGTTATTGTTCAATTAGGTGGTCAGACAGCACTTAAATTATCTAAAAAATTAGATAAATATGGAATTAAAATATTAGGAACAAGTTATGAAGCACTTGATTTAGCCGAGAATAGAGGTAGATTTTCTGATATGCTTAAAAAAAACCAAATACCTTATCCAGAATACGGTACTATTGAATCGGCTACTGATGCTATAGAGTTATCAAAAAAAATAGGATTTCCTTTATTGGTTAGGCCATCTTATGTATTAGGAGGACAATCAATGAAAATTGTTATTAATAATAAAGAATTGGAAGAGCATGTCGTGGATTTAATTAAAGATAAACCAAATGGTAAAATATTATTAGATCATTTTTTAGAAGGTGCTATAGAGGCAGAAGCTGATGCTATTTGTGACGGTAAAAACATTTATATTATTGGAATTATGGAACACGTAGAACCTGCTGGTATTCATTCTGGAGATTCTAATGCAGTACTTCCACCTTATAGTTTGGGTGATTTTGTAATGAATCAAATTGTAAAGTATACTAAAAAGATTGCTTTAGAATTAAAAACCGTTGGATTAATAAATATACAATTTGCTATAAAGGATGATAAAGTATATATAATTGAGGCTAATCCAAGAGCATCTAGAACAGTTCCATTTATTTCTAAGGCATATAGAGAACCGTATGTTAATTATGCTGTTAAGATAATATTAGGAAAGAAAAAATTATCAGATTTTAAAATGAACCCATATAAAAATGGATATGCTATAAAAGAACCTGTATTTTCATTCGATAAGTTTCCAAATGTTAATAAAGAATTAGGTCCTGAAATGAAGTCAACTGGTGAATCCATCTATTTTATTGATGATTTAATGGATGATTATTTCCTTGAAATATACTCTAAAAGAAATCTTTATCTTAGTAAATAAAAGATGTTTAAATTTCTTCTCATATTATTATTGATTATTTATGTTGTCTATAAAATTTCAACATTTATATTAAAACAATTTATTGTAAAAAATTTTTCTTCTAAAAGAAAGAGTTATAAAGATGGTATTAATATTGATAGTGAACCAAAAAAAAATAAAAAAGGAATTTTAGATGGTGAAGGAGATTTTATAGATTATGAGGAAGTAGATTAAATATCTAACTTTATGCAATGAATTGGTTTAAAAGGAAAAAAAAGAATATTAATACGCCTTCTACTCAAAAAAAAGAGTTGCCTGATGGGATGTGGTATAAAACTCCAGGAGGCTCTATTATACATATTAGAGAATTAAAAAACAATTCATACGTATGTCCTGAAGATGATTATCATGTTAGGATTGGATCCAAAGAGTATTTTGAAATTTTATTCGATAATAAATCTTTTGAAGAACTGGATAAAGATTTATCATCTTCAGATCCTTTAAAGTTCATAGATACCAAGTCATATAAAGGAAGGGTTGATAAATCTCAAAAAGATACTGGGTTAAAAGATGCAATTAAAACTGGTGTAGGAAA
>JAYZHG010000055.1:0-4770 GCA_036166735.1 Bacteroidota bacterium
CTTCTCTTCTGGAAACAAATTCATTAATATTTGGAATACTTAAACAACCTTCCTTAAATTCCCAAAAATTTCCCGTTACTGTAATAATCTGAGGATTAATAAAAACTCTTTTAAAATCTTCTAGATCTTTTTCATCTAAAGAAGCACCATCAATAACAAAAATCCTTAGTGATATACCTATTTGGGGTGCAGCAAGACCTATCCCATCTGCGGAGTACATCGTCTCAAACATATCATCAGATAACTTAATAACATCTACCTCATCTTTCTTTACTTTACCAGCCTTACTTTTAAGTATAGAATTTCCATATAAACAAATTGGATATATCATAATTCATTTCGTTTTAAATATGATTGCAATATAATACTTGCGCTAATTTTATCAATATTACTTTTATTTCTTCTATATTTTTTATTTTTTCCCATTAAGAGTATTGCGTCTTTTGCAATTCTTGACGTTAACCTCTCATCATAGGTATCAATAGGAATTTGGGAATATTTTTTTTTTAATTTATTAATAAAATCCCTAGTAGGATTAGTTGCGTCAGTATCTTTTCCACGCATATCAAAAGGCATACCAACAATAAACTTATCTACTACATTATCTATTAAATAAGCCGCTATAAAATCAAAAATTTCATTTGATGAACAGGTAGCAAGTGGAGAAGAAATAATTCTTAGTTCATCAGTTACGGCGACTCCAATTCTTTTGGAGCCATAATCAAAACACATTATACGACCCATCAATTAAGAAATGATATATTTCTTAATTGATTAGATATTTTGTCTTGAAGCTTAAGAGCTCTAGGAAACAAAATTTTATTTTCAATATTAGAATGGATTTCTAATTCTTTATCAAACTCTTTTAACTCTTGAAATATTACTTTCAGGTGTAAATTCTTTATGTTATTCAAGGAATAATTTTTTGTTAATCCCCTAATACCACTCATCTCAGAATCTTCATTTAAATGTTCTTCTGCAATATTTTTTAGAGAAATCTCTTTCATAGAAAAAAATAATAAAGATAAATTTTGAGAATTATGATCAGCATAAAATAATTTATTTATGTATTGAAAAATAATGGTTTCTTCTTCAATAATATGCTCAGTAAATTCCTCATAAAATGAGGGAAAAATAAATTTTAAATCATCAGAAAACTTATAATTTATATTAGAAGTATCTAAATTTTGAATTAAATTTTTTATATATGGTAGTTTATTTTTTATAAAATAATTATGATTATGCTTAAGGTATTCTATAACTAAATTTAATGGACACGTCTTTAATGAATCATGCTCTAAATCAAAAGATTCATCAAGAGAAATTCTATAACCAATAAGGGATTCTTTTTTAAACCCCTTTATTTTACAAATATCTTCAATCTGATAATCAGAACACTTATAAAAATCAACGCCAAAAGAATCTAATGCTTTTGCGTAACGGTAATCATTACCAACAATATCAGATATTTTTTGATTTTTAAGATTACTATTTTGAACAAACATGAAAATAAAACTAAAAAAATATATTAACTATATAACGATTTTTAAAAAATAAATCAAAATATAAAAAATTTATAATTATAATTTTACCCGTTCATTGATACAAGAAATTCTTCATTGTTCCTTGTTCCCTTAATTTTTGAGAGTAAAAATTCCATGGCTTCAACAGAGTTCATATCTGCCAAATATTTTCTAAGAATCCATAACCTTGACAATTCATCCTTGCCCAGTAATAAGTCTTCCCTTCTAGTACCTGATGCTGTTACATCAATTGCAGGATAAACCCTTCTATTAGATAATTTTCTGTCTAAGAGAAGTTCCATATTACCTGTTCCTTTAAATTCTTCAAAAATAACTTCATCCATTTTTGATCCAGTTTCAATTAAAGCTGTTGAAATAATAGTCAAAGAACCGCCATTTTCAACATTTCTTGCAGCACCAAAAAATCTTTTAGGCTTGTGCAGAGCATTTGCGTCAACACCACCCGATAATATTTTACCAGATGAAGGTATCACAGTATTATGAGCTCTTGCAAGTCTAGTTATAGAATCTAGCAATATAACCACATCATGACCACATTCTACCATTCTTTTTGCCTTTTCAAGAACTATAGTAGCTACCTTAACATGTCTCTCTGCCTGCTCATCAAATGTTGAAGATACAACTTCAGCCTTAACACTTCTAGCCATATCTGTAACCTCTTCAGGCCTCTCATCAATAAGCAATATCATAAGATAAACTTCTGGATGATTCTGAGCAATAGCATTTGCTATCTCTTTCAACAAGACTGTTTTTCCAGTTTTAGGTTGAGAAACTATCATACCCCTCTGACCTTTTCCTATAGGAGAAAACAAATCCAAAATTCGAGTTGAATAATTGTCTTGCTTAGTACTTAAATTTAATTTTTCTTCAGGAAATAGTGGCGTTAAATATTTAAACGGAATTCTGTCTCTAACTTGATCTGGAGTTTTACCATTTATTTCAATAACTTCAATTAATGCAAAATATTTTTCATTGTCCTTTGGAGGACGAATTTTACCTAACACGGTATCTCCTGTTTTTAAACCAAACAATTTAATTTGAGAAGGAGAAACATAAATGTCATCAGGACTTGCTAAGTAATTATAGTCACTACTTCTTAAGAAACCATATCCATCTTGCATCATTTCGAGAACACCTTCACTCTCCACAACACCTTCAAATTCTTTAATTTGAGCTTCATACTCAGCTTTCTTAGCTAAATACTCTTCCCTTGGAAGTCTTGATCCCATACCCTTATTTCTATCAGAGAATTTACTAGGGCCAGAATTACTTCTATAAGGTTTAGAAAATTTCTTTGGTTTTTCTTTAGTTTCCATAGCTTTAGTATCCTTCGTCTTAGAAGAAGCTTTAGTTTTAGGAGAAGCTTTCGTTACTTTTTCTTTTGAAGATTCTTTTTTACTAACTTTTTTAGGCTTAGCTATAGCCTGTTCATCTAAGATTTTATAGATCAAATCTTGTTTTGAAAGTTTAGAGGCTCCTTTTATTTTAAGTTCCTCAGAAATATTTTTGAGTTCTGATAACAATTTATCATTTAACTCGTCCATTGTATGCATATCGAAAAATTTTAGATTAAAATGTTTTAAAGAATTTATGTTTTTAGGAAGGCCTAAATAACAATTGACACCGCAATAATAGCATTTATATACAATTATGTCAAAAAAAAATTAATTTTTATTTGATTTAAATATTTTATTCAATCTCACTATCTTCATACTAAATTTTAAATTATGCTTGAAATTAAATCTATCAGAAAAAATGTAGAACTATACTCAAGTGGTTTATTAAAGAGGGGGTTATCCGATTCTAAAGAAAAGCTTAATAAAATAATTCATCATGATGATAATAGAAAATTATATAAAACACAACTAGATAAAATCTTAACAGAATATAATCAAACATCAAAAAAGATAGGAGAAAAAATTCAATCAGGGAAAAAAGAAGAAGCAGAAATTATGAAAAAAAAATCTCAAGAATTAAAAATCTTAAGGAAAAAAACTTCTGAAAAATTAAAAAACGAAGAATCTATCATCTATGACATTCTAACCAATCTCCCTAATCTTCCTGATGAAATTGTACCCTCTGGAAATAATGAAAAAGACAATGAAATAATATCTGAATCTAAAAAAAATATAAATACTAATAAAACACTATATCCTCATTGGGATTTAATAAAAAGTTTTAATCTTATAAATTTTGAGAAAGGAAATAAAATAACAGGAGCTGGATTTCCTGTGTACATAGACAAGGGGGCAAAACTTCAAAGAGCTATAATAAATTTCTGTATTGATCAAGCAATTGAAAAAGGATACCAAGAAATTCAACCACCTATTCTTGTAAATGAAACTTCAGCATTTGGTACTGGACAACTCCCTGATAAAGAAGGTCAAATGTACAAAGTAGAAAATGAAAATTTGTATATAATTCCAACAGCTGAAGTTCCAATAACAAATTTACATAGCAACGAAATACTAAATAATTCATTATTACCTATAAAAAATGTTGCTTATACACCATGTTTTAGAAAAGAAGCTGGATCATGGGGTTCTCATGTTAGAGGTTTAAATAGATTACATCAGTTTGATAAAGTAGAAATTGTTCAAATTCAAAACAAAGACGATTCTAGTAAAACACTTGATGAAATGTGTGATCACGTAGAACATCTTATCAAACTTCTTGAGTTACCATATAGAAAAATTCTTTTATGTGCTGGGGACTTGGGTTTTAGCGCTAGTATAACCTATGATTTTGAAGTATATGCTCCAGGTCAAAAAAAATGGTTGGAATGTAGTTCCGTTAGTAATTTTAAAACATACCAAACAAACAGAATGAATATTAAAATAAGAACTAACAAAGAAAAGAATCTTGCCCATACCCTAAATGGTTCTGCACTTGCTCTTCCAAGAATAGTAGCTGCAATACTTGAAAACAATCAAGAAAATGATGAAATAAAAATACCAGATATTTTACAGCCCTATACTGGCTTCAATAAAATTACAAGATGATAATTAGAAAAGGAATTAAAAAAAATATTCCTCAAGTTCTAAAGTTTGATAAATTATAATGCAAGAACAAAATAAAAAAAATATTTGCATCATTGGAAGTGGATTTGCTGGTTTATCAGCCGCAACACATCTTGTAGAAAAAGGTAACAATGTATATATATTAGAAAAAAATTCTACAAACGGAGGAAGAGCAAGAAAATTTAGTTCAAAGGGATTTACTTTTG
>JAYZHG010000056.1:0-7231 GCA_036166735.1 Bacteroidota bacterium
CAGATCCTGATAGATCTAATGGTTATTTAATAATGAATGAAGTATTAAATGCTGATGGCACACCACATGAATCTAATGGAAGAGCTACAATTAATGATGATGATGATGATTTTTGGTTTGGATTTGAACAAGAATATTTTTTATGGAACCCTGATAATAATTTACCATTAGGATTTCCAACAAATGGTTATCCTTCTCCTCAAGGTCAATATTACTGTAGTGTTGGATCAGAAAATACATTTGGAAGAGACTGTGTTGAAGAACACCTAGATCAATGCTTAGAAGCTGGTATAAATGTTGAGGGAATAAATGCTGAAGTAGCTACAGGTCAATGGGAATATCAAATTTTTGCTAAAGGAGCTAAAGATGCAGGTGATCAAGTATGGATTGCAAGATATTTAGCTGAAAGAAATGCTGAAAAATATGGTCTTAGTATTAATTTACATCCTAAACCT
This sequence comes from Bacteroidota bacterium, assembly GCA_036166735.1. Classification (GTDB taxonomy): domain Bacteria; phylum Bacteroidota; class Bacteroidia; order Cytophagales; family MED-G16; genus JAPYTU01. The sequence goes on from JAYZHG010000056.1 coordinate 456, forward strand.
ATAAAAGGTGATTGGAATGGTTCTGGTATGCATGCTAATTTTTCTAATGAAGTTCTTAGAACATGTGGTGATGAAAAGATATTTAATAAAATTTGTGATGAATTTGGAAAAAATATTAAAAAACACATAACTGTATATGGTGCAGATAACGATCAAAGACTTACTGGAGATCATGAGACTCAGTCCATAGATCAATTCTCATATGGTGTTTCTGATAGAGGAGCATCTATAAGAATTCCTATTAGTACACTTGAAGATGGGTGGAAGGGTAGGTTAGAAGATAGAAGGCCAGCATCTAATGGTGATCCATATAAAATTGCTTCTGCTATTATTTCTACTACTAAATCTGCTCTCTAATTTTTATTTATATTTGTTAAAAAAATATTGAATTATTTTCATCTTTTATTTGAGGCTCTTCAATCTATAAAATCAAATTTATTAAGAGTGTTTTTAACGTGTGCCATTATATCTATAGGTATATCCTCATTGGTTGGTATTTTAACATCTATAGATGGTATTAAAAATTCAATTTCTGACAGTTTTTCAGATTTAGGTTCAAATATTTATACAATTGAAAGTGAAAGAAATAATAGAGGAAGGTCATCTGGTATAAGAAAAAAAAATCAACCACCAATAAAATATCTAGAAACTAAAGAATTTAAAAAAAAGTATGAAGGCATAGGGTTAGTAACTGTTAGCACAGTAGTAACTCGTACTGCAGAATTAAAATATAAATCTGAAACAACAAATCCTAATGTTTCTGTTGAGTCTGGTGATGAAAATTATATTTCAGTAAAAAATATCATTTTAGAGAAAGGTAGAAATTTTACAAAACTTGAAAATGAAAGTGGTGTTTTTGTTGTTTTAATTGGATCAGAAGTTAAATCCTCTCTTTTTAAAAACAATGAAGATCCAATTAATAAATATATTACAGCAAGAGGAAGTAAATTTAGAGTTATTGGTTTATTAGAGAAAAAAGGTAGCTCATTTGGTGGCAGTGGAGATAATAGGCTTATTATTCCTATTGAAACTGCAAGAAAACTAAGACCTTCATCTAATTATGTTATAAGTATAAAAGTAGATGATGTTGAAAACTTATCAGATGACATAGATTATTCTACTTATTTATTTAAAATTCTTAGAAAAGATCCATTAGGTAGCGAACTATCATTTACTATTGAAAAAAACGAATCTCTAGATTCAGAACTTGATGAAATATCTGGATATTTAAAGACTGGTGGATTTGCAATTGGTATTATTACACTTTTAGGAGCAAGTATTGGTCTAATGAATATAATGTTAGTTTCAGTGACTGAAAGAACTAGAGAAATTGGTCTTAGGAAATCAGTAGGAGCAACACCTAAAATAATTAAATATCAATTTTTAATTGAATCTATATTAATTTGTCAGTTAGGTGGTTTAGGAGGTGTTATATTAGGATTAATATTTGGTAATCTAGTTACAATATATATTGGAGGAGGTGGTTTTATAGTTCCATGGTTGTGGATGATTATTGGTATTATAATTAGCACATTTGTAGGCATTTTAAGTGGTTATATTCCAGCTAGGAAAGCTAGTAAGCTTGATCCTATTGAAGCTCTTAGATTTGAATAGAATCTAATGAAAATCCAAAAAATTTATTAAGAAAAGTTAAAATAAAAATTGAACCTAAAATCAATGGGCAAACGTAAGAAATTGAAAATATTATATATTTTTCTATCAGAGATCCTTTAAATTTATTGTTTCCACTAGATATTTCTTTAGATAAATTTTTTGTTTTCCAAACATAAGCAACAAAAATTGTTATTAAAAATCCACCAAGTGGTAATAATGTATCATTAGAGATATCTATAACAAACGACATAAAATCAATAGAAGTTTTAGAATTAAAATAATAAATAAAATTGCTAAATATTTCTGAGTTACCTTGAGATAATGCAGAGGGTATACCTAATAGAAAAATAAAACATGCAATAATCCATACCGATAATTTTCTACTAATTTTATATTCATCAATCAAATAAGATACAGGAACTTCTAATAACGATATAGTAGAGGTTAATGCAGCAAAACCTAATAAAATAAAAAAAGTAGATCCTATTATAACATCAGATGGAGAACCTAAACTTTCAAATATTTTAGGTAATACTTCAAAAATCAAACCTGGACCTCCATCACTTTGAATACCAGAAGAAAAAATAAAAGGAAAAATAATCAAACCTGATAAAAATGCTACACCAACATCTGTTAATGTTATTAAAAAAGCTGACTTTATAATATTATTATCCTTACTTATATAACTTCCATATGTAATTAACATACCCATACCTAATGATAAGGAAAAAAAAGCTTGACCTAATGCATTTCCTGCTACTGATAAATTGATTTGAGAAAAATCAGGTATTAAATAGTATTTTATACCATTGATAGCATTTGGTAAAGTGATAGCATAAATTATTAATAATAAAATTATAACTAATAGAGATGGCATCAATATTTTTGCAGCTTTTTCAATACCATCTTCAATGCCTTTTGACACTATTAATGCGGTAAAGAACATAAAAAAAGCAGAATAAATTAATATTTTATCAACATCATTAACATACTCAGAAAAATTATTTGATATTGAAAAATTACCTCCTAGCATTTCAATAACATAACCTAAAACCCAACCAGCTACAATAGTATAGAAAGATAAAATTAATATTCCACAGAAAACACCCATTTTTCCTATAAAATTCCATTTTTTATAACCTAATTTATTAAATGCGCCAATTGCATTTTTTTTTGAATTTCTACCTATAGCTATTTCAGAAACAATAACTGGGAAACATAAAATAAAACAAAAAATTAAATACATTAATAAGAATGCTGCTCCACCTCCATTACTAACCTCAAAAGGAAATTTCCATATATTTCCAAGACCAACTGCTGAACCAGAAGCAGCTAAAATAAATCCTAATTTTGAATTAAAGGATCCTCTTTTCATTATAATAAATTAAATAATTTATAATTTCCTTTTTTTATAAAATGATCAGCAATTTTTCTTCTACATTTTTTTAAGTTGATAGGATTATAATTAGTGTATCTTTTTAATGCTGATAAAATAAAATTTAAGTCTTCACCTTCTAAATAACTACAAGAAGCTTCAAAACCAGACGTATATATGTTTTTTGTAGATTCATACATTGAAGCTTCAGCTAATTCTAGTAAAACTTGATTAGGTTGATTTAAATAAATTTTATTTGTTCTTAAAATTAAAGATTCAAAAGCATACAACTCAATTATCATATCTGCTATATTCATAAGAATTTCTTGTTCTTCATTAATTTTATTTTCAAAGTGTAATGCTGCATTTCCAAGAATGATTAATATACCTTTTTTTAATTTTTTTATGTGATCATGATATTTAGAAAAATTATTATTTATATCATAATCTTCATATGTTGGTATTGACATCAATTCATTTAAAACTTTTTTTGATTCATTAAATAAATCAATTTCATTTTTAACAGATCTTTTAAGTAATATTCCAAGAATAAGCAATCTATTAATTTCACTAGTGCCCTCATAAATTCTAGATATTCTAGCATCACGATATGCTCTAGCCATTGGAACTTCTTCAGAAAAACCCATTCCACCATAAATTTGAACTCCTTCATCTACAACGTAATCAAGTATTTCAGAACCATATACTTTACATATTGCACATTCTACTGAAAATAATTCAAGTGCTTTTAGTTCTGATTTATTTTTTGATAATCCTTCTTTTTCAAACTCAACAACTTTATTTTCAATTTCTTGACCTGCTCTATATGAAATAGCTTCACATGAAAAGGTTTTAACTATCATTTGTGCAATTTTATTTTTAATTGCACCAAAGCTACTAATTGGTACACCAAATTGTATTCTTTCATTTGAGTATTGAATCGAATTTGATATAACAGCCCTACATCCACCCAAAACCCCTGCACCTAATTTAATTCTACCAATGTTTAAAATATTTAAAGCTATTTTAAATCCTTCTTCTCTTTGACCAAGCAGATTCTCTATTGGAACAACAACGTCATTAAAGAATATTTGTCTAGTTGATGATCCTTTAATACCTAATTTATTTTCTTCATCATTCATGGTTATCCCTGGAAAATCTTTTTCAATTAAAAATGCTGATAGATATTTGTCATTATCTATTTTCGCAAAAACAGTAAGCAAATCAGCAAAACCACCATTAGTTATCCACATTTTTTGACCATTGATAATATATGATTTTTTATCTTTTGATAAAACAGCTCTAGATTTAGCAGCGTTAGCATCAGATCCAGAATCTGGTTCTGTTAGACAATAAGCACCCATAATTTCACCTGAGACAAGTCCAGGTAAATATTTTTTTTTCTGGGCATTTGTTCCATAATAGTTTAATGGAAGTGTTGCAATTCCTGTATGAGCACCATAAGCAGTTGAAAATGAACCAGTAATTCCTATAATATCCGCAATAAGCATACTAGTATTAAAGCTCATATTCATTCCACCAAATTCTTCTGAGATTGATAAACCTAACAAGCCTAAATCACCAGATTTTTTTATAAGATCTGGCATTAAACCAGGTTTATTTTTTTCAACTTCTTCTGTTTTTGGAATTACTTTTTTTTCAAGAAAATCTTGACATGCATCTGCCATCATCTTCTGTTCTTCATTAAAATCTTCAGGAATAAAAATATTTTCTGGATTACTTTCTTTAATTAAAAATTCACCACCTATTATTGATTTAAAACTCATATTTCAATATTTTAAATAATTAAATTTTTAGATTTCTTAAATCTACAGGAACTAACTTAGAAACACCTTGTTCTGGCATAGTAATTCCATATACAATATCTGTATTAATCATTGTTCTTTTGTTATGAGTTACGATAATAAATTGTGAAGTGTTTGAAAATTTATTTATTATTTTATTGAATTTATCAATATTAGCATCATCTAATGGAGCATCTACTTCATCAAAAATACAAAAAGGAGCAGGTTTTAAAAGATAAATTGCAAATAGTAGGGAAGTGGCGGTCAATGTTTTTTCCCCACCAGATAATTGATTTATTGTAAGTGGTTTTTTTCCTTTAGGTTTTGCCATGATTTCTATAGAGGATTCTAAAGGATTATTTTCATCAACTATTAATAAATCACAATCATCATCATCTGTAAATAATGATCTAAAAACTGTTTTAAAATTATTTTTAATTTTTTCAAATGATTCAAGAAAAGAAACTTTAGCTACTTTATCAATTTCTTCTATTGTTTTTAATAAAGAATCTTTGGCTTCAATTAAATCATTTTTTTCTTTAGAAATAAAATCATGCCGTTCCTTTATTTCATCATATGCTTCCATTGCTAGTGGGTTGATTTGACCAATTTTTTCAATTTTTATTTTTAATTTTTCTTGTCTCTTTTTGAATTTATCTGTAGATAAAGATTCAATAAGTGATTCGTTAATTTTACAATTTTCAAGTTCTATATCAAATTCAACAGAAATTCTTTGAACAATTGAGTTTAATTCTAATTCATTATTATAAATATTTGATTTTAACTCATCTATTAAAAGTAAATTATTGTCTTTTTTAATTTGTAAATCTTTTAATTCTTTGTCATCATTATCAATATGGGATTTTAATGTATAATAATTATTTTCATATTTTTCAAGCTCATTCTCTAATACTTCTTTTGAATTGTACATAGTAATTAATGTTGAATCTTTAACATTATTTTCAGTGGACAGTTTACTTATTTCCTCTTCAGAATCTTTTAGTGTATTGATATTTTTTTCAATTCTTTCGTTATTAAGTTTAAATGTATGAGATTTATATTCTGATTCTTTTTTTAAAGATTCTATTTTATTTTTTAGCTTATTATATTGAATTTCTTCATTAGAAAGATCTTTTGATTTTTGAGTAAAGATTTTATTAATTCTAATAATTTCTTTATTCTCTTGTTTAAATAATTTTTCAACATCTTTAATTGAATTTATTAATTCATCTATTTCTATTTGAATAGATTTTATTTTTTTTTCTAGATTGACTTTATTAATATTTTCAATACTTATTAATTTTAAAATCTGATTTTTTTTGTTAGTTAAAGATTCTAAATTATATTGAATAGATTTAAAATTTTCTTCCACATCTGATATATCAGAAATTTTAATACTTTTATTCTTTAAATCTTTTTCAAATTTCAAATATTCCTTTTTCGTTTTATCAAGTTTTTTTAATAAAACATTCAATTTAGAAGTGTAAATTTTGATTTCTTTTTCTATACTAGAAATTGAAAATTTTGATCTTTGGTTACTTTCTGAATCATATTTAATTTTTTCTTTTAATTCTATAATTTTCTCAGATAATAGTTTTGATTTTTCTGCCTTTAATCTTTTTGATTCTTCGTGCTTTCTAATTTTATCAAGTATTATGTTTATAGATTTTTGTTTTTTAATAAGATTTTTTTCATAAGGTATAAGAGATGATTTTGATGATTCTAATTTTGAATTTACTTTACCTATTTTAGAAACAACTTTTACATTTTCATTTTCAATATTTTTTAATTCTTTTTTTTTAGTACCTAAAAATTCTCTGTTATTTTTTGATATTTTTAAAGCTAGATTAATACTTATCTCTTTATACTCTTTTTTATAATTATAATATTTTTCTGTTTGTTTAGCTTGTCTTTTTAATGATCTAAGATTTTTTTCAATTTCATGAATTAAATCTTCAACTCTTTCTAAATCTGATTCCGTA
>JAYZHG010000057.1:0-3781 GCA_036166735.1 Bacteroidota bacterium
AAGCTCTAAAGAATTCCAAAATAAAAAGGATTTATCGGTCATATTTTTTTATTAGATTTATATATTTTTATTAATTCTTTTCTTTTTTTTAATGTTGCGTTTTTGTTTACTTGTCCCCGTGAATTTACTTTAACTCCATATACATCATAAGCTCTCTTATTAGAAATCCAACCCTCTAAAACATCTTTTGTAACCCTACTTATTTCTCTCTCATGTGGCAGTCCATAACCACCGCCTGGTTGAGTTATTGATACTATTCTTTCATTCTCTTTTAGTTGAACTTCATCTACGATATCTAGATTTATTTTTTTTCCAAACTTATCAATTTTATATTGCTGTGCTTTAGTGGCATTTCCTCCACCTCTTACTCCAGCTGCTGGAAAATAGGAACCATCACTAGCATAAGCAATTTTCATCTTACTTTTTAATGGTCCAAATTCAACATAAGCGCCAGGAGAACCTCTTCTTCTTCCAGCACCTTCTGAATTTTTATAAATTTCTTGTCTATAAACTATCATTGGAAAGCGTAATTCATCAAGTTCAACGCTGTCAAGCAAGCATAATCCGGCACTACCCATGCCAGTTAAAGTTAGCCAGCCATCAGCACTAGGAGAAGCACCAGCTGCTGTATGAAATAAAAATATTTCATTTACAAAGTAATTATTGTTTCTTGGATCAAGGCCTGATATGACTCCGGTCGCTGGTGGTAAAAGAGATCCACATTCTGCCATACCATATCCTTCCCCTAATTTAGCAAAAGCTTGAACAACAGCATTTTCTAATCTATCGCAAATATTTGATGTTCCTAAAGAACAGCTAAATGGATGTTCAGGTATTCCAACAATACATCCTTTTCTCAACAAAATATCAATACAGCGAAAGCTTCCAGAGTTAGGTGGTATAGTATGATCAATACTGTTAAATATACCTGTCATCACTCCTGATCTTGATGTTGCTTCAGTAAGATTAAGCCCACAAGGTAGATTGTCAGGATTATCTCTTAAGTCTATTTTTATTTTTCCTAATTTATTATTAATTGAAACATTAACCTTGATTTCTAACCCTTCTTTTGGAAGATTAGGAAAGGGATCATGCTTTGTTGTAATGGTTACATTGCCTGAAGGGATTTTTTTTATTGTTTCTCGCATTCTTTTTTCACTATAATTAAACCAGACTTCAACAAATTTTTCTAATTTTTTCCATCCAATTTCTTTGCCCATTTTAATTAATTCTCTCTCACCGATGCGAACTGCGCCTATCATAGCTAAATAATCTCCTTTCCATTGTTCAGGTGCTCTAAATCTAATTTCACATATTCTTATAATATCTTCTATATTCCTATAATTTTCTTGAATCTTTGTTCCTGGAAATATTAATGCCCCCTCTTCAAAAACATCTTCAACATCAGCCATGTAAGTTGTTGGTTTTGAATTACCAATATCCGCTTGATGTGCCTTAGCACAAACACTAAATCTATGAATTCCTTTTTCATCAATAACAGGGACTATAATTGTATGATCGGCAGCGTGCGATCCTCCATGATACGGAGAATTAATCAAATATGCATCACCTTTTTTTTTCTTAGGATGAAATTTATCAATATTTTTTGCCATAATATCTGGACCAGATAAAACATGAACTGGAAGACTCTCATCAGCTGCAATAAAAGAATTATCAAAATTTAAAACACAACATGAAAAATCATGGGCAGTATTTAAAACACCCGATCGCCCAGTTCTCATAAGAGTATTTGCCATTTGTTGACAAATTCCTTGGAATTTACTACTAATAATTGCTAATTCAGCACCATTCATATTCTTTAACCTTGCAATATAAAACTACCACCGAGATGTTGCGCTTTCATCAATGATAATTTCTTTTTTATTATGGGGAATATTAAGCTCTAAACAATTATGATGATTTAGACTGCAATTAACATTAGGATCTATGAGAACAGACATAAATGGTGTTTCTATTATCACTGGACCAGTAAATTTTTTGTTAACTTTTATATCTTCATATTTAAGAATTTTTGTTTTTAACAGACCAATGTTTTTATAAAAAACATATCTAAAATCATTAATTTTTTTTAAATCTTTTTTAAAAGTTTTATTAGAAATCAATTTTGTTTTACTTATTTTACATCTCAACCTAGCTTTCCATTGTATAATTTCTATGTTGCTATTCAAATCAGATATTTCAAATAGCTCTTTGTGTTTTTTATGAAAATCTCTCTCGATATTACTTGCTTTTGTAATCTTACTTTCTGTATCTAATTTTATAGGAACTTCTATTTCCCAAACTTGATCACTATATTTAGCCTCAATAAAATAATCAATTTTTTTAGACAAAAATTTTAATTTAGAATTTTTTATAAATTTTTCACATTTCGTTTTTAAGATTTTAATAGTATTATTTACTTTAGAATAACTAAAATTATTTGTATGCATAGGCAGGGTAATTGAAAATTCATTTGTAATATCAGCTATCATTGCTCCTGCTGCAGACAAAACTGGTCCTAAGTTAGGAATAAGGATAAGTTTGCAATCTAATCGTTTAGCTAGGTTAACTATATTTATCCCTGAAGCTCCGCCACCTGAAATTAAGGCTGAATTAACAGGATTAAATCCTTGATGTATAGTTAAATTCTTAATTTCTTGAGCCATATTCTCTGTAACGACTTCAAGAATAGCGATTGCTGTTTCATTTGTATTTAGTTTAAGTTTTTTTGCAATTTGGTTTATTGCTTTTTTTGCTTTTGTCTGACTTAGTTTTAAATCTCCACCAAGAAAATAATCAGGATTTAATATACCACATACAAGAGCTGCATCGGTAACGGTTGGTTGATTCCCACCTTTGTTGTAACAGGCTGGGCCAGGATTAGATCCTGAACTTTGTGGTCCTACATGAAGTAATCCTCCTTCATCCACCCATGCAATACTACCTCCACCTGCACCTATACTTCTTACGTCAACTGATGGAAAGCCGGTCATGTGACCTCTATACTTTTGTCCGATCCATGTTTCTTTGGTTCCTGGTATTTTATGATCTTTTACCAAACTAACGTCAAAAGTTGTACCTCCTAAATCAGTTACAATAGCATTTTTAGTATTTTTGAATTTTTTAAGATAAAAATTAGCCCCTACTGGAGCCATAGAAGGGCCTGAATTAATTAGATGAATAGGTGATTCAACAGATGTTTTCATATCAAGCACACCTCCTTGGGAGGTAACCATAAAAAACTGGCCTGCAAATCCTTTTTTAAGAAGTGCATTATTAAGATTATTCAAATACTTTGACATCAGTGGTTTTAAGGAAGCATCAATACATGTTGAAGAAGCCCTCCTGTATTCTCTTAAAATAGGATTAACTTTATGTGATAATGAAATTGGAATGCCTGGTAGGTTTTTTTGCAAAAATTGTTCTATTTTAATCTCATGCTCTGCATTTAAAGTTGACCATAGCAAACAAACTGCCACAGCCTCAACATTTAATTTTTTTAATCTATTAATAACTTTCAAAAGACTTTTATTATCTAAATTTTTCGAAATTGAACCATCATAATTTATTCTTTCGGGAATCTCAAATGTAAGTGATCTTGGAACATACGGGTCGGGATATTCTACAGTAAAATTAAAAATCTCAATTCTACCCCCTTCTCTAAAAAGCAATGTATCACGGTGGCCTTCAGTACAAAGAAAAGCTGTTTTTGCAGTTTTTTTTGTTAAAATTGCATTTATTGCATATGTTGTAGCATGCGTAAAAGTAGTGAGATTTGATA
>JAYZHG010000058.1:0-29613 GCA_036166735.1 Bacteroidota bacterium
TTCTAATATAAATTCCAGGCTCTACAGTGAAAACATTTCCTGGTTTTACATCAACATAAAAGTTTCCAACATCATGCACATCAAGGCCTAAATGATGAGAAGTCCCATGCATAAAATATTGTTTAAAAAGAGGATTTTTAGGGTCTTGTTTTTTTACATCAGTTTTATCTAGAAGTTTAATTTTTAGAAGTTCACTTTCCATAATTTTACCAACTTCTTTGTGATAATCATTAACTGTTATTCCTGGTCTAAGGATATTTGTAGCTTCATTTTTTACATTTAAAACAGCATTATATACATCCAACTGTCTTTTTGTAAATTTTCCATCTACTGGTATGGTTCTAGTCATATCAGACTTATAATTTGCATATTCTGCTGCAACGTCCATAAGAATTAATGAACCTGGTTTACATTCACAATTATTTTCATTATAATGAAGTGTGCATGCATTTATTCCTGAAGCTATTATAGGTTGGTAGGCGAAACCTTTAGAATTATTTTTAATAAATTCATGAATAAATTCTGCCTCTAATTCATACTCCCATACTCCAGGTTTAGTATAATTTAAAATTCTTCTGAATCCTTTTTCAGTTATGTTACAGGCTTTTTGAATTAATTTAATTTCTATATTATTTTTTACCATTCTTAGTTTACTGAGTAAAGGGTATGATCTTTCAAAATTTTGTAGTGGAAATTTTTCTTTTGCAAAACCATAAAATCTATCTTGGGCGGTTTCAACTTTAGTAATTGAACGGATATGTTCATTTTTTTCTATGTAAAGGTTATTTGATTCTGCAATAATTAAAGGCAGAATTTTATAAAATTCATCATTCCATAACACTGTTTTTATTCCTGATATTTTGATAGCTTCATTTTTTGTTAATTTATTACCTTCCCAAATTGAAATTTCTTCACTTGTCTCTTTAATGAATAATATTTCTCTTAAATTTTTATCTGGAAAATCTGGTGCTAAAATTAAAAATGTATCTTCTTGATCAATTCCAGTTAGATAGAATAAGTTAGTATTTTGAATAAATGGCATTTCTTCATCTGCATTAGTTGGCATTAGATCATTGGAAACAAAAACTGCAGCAGACTTCTCTTTTATAGATTTAATAAAATTTTTTCTATTTTTTATAAACAGATTATTATTAATGTGTTGGTATCTCATTTTACTAAATTTTACTTCTAAAATACATTTTTAAATTATATATACATTAATTGTTAATTAATTTTTAATTTGGCAGTTATGGATTTAATTAGTCGCAATTTAGAAAAATATGTCGAATCCTATTCAGATTCTGAGCCTGATCTTTTAAAAAAAATAAATAAGTATACTCACTCAAATGTTCACTCTCCTAGGATGCTATCAGGCCATGTTCAGGGAAGAATACTTAGTTTTTTATCAAGAATAATTAATCCTAATTTGATTTTAGAGATTGGGACGTATACTGGTTATTCTGCTCTTTGTTTGTCTGAAGGGCTTTCTTCTTCAGGTAAAATTATAACAATTGATAAAGATGTTTCATTAGAAAAAAAAGTCCAATCTTTTTTTAATGAGTCTAAAAAAAATAAGCAGATTGAGTATTTAATTGGAGATGCTACGAAAATAATTCCATCATTAGAATATGAGTATGATTTGGTATTTATCGATGCAGACAAAAAAAATTATTTGAATTATTTTGAAATGGTTTTACCAAAATTAAGAGCTAATGGAATTATTATTGTAGATAATGTTTTATGGAGTGGAAAAGTTGTTGATATTGAGAAATTAAAAAATGATAAATTGACTAAAATCATGCATAATTTTAATGAAACTATTAAAAAGGATAAAAGAATATCCAAAATAATTTTACCTATAAGAGATGGAATAACATTAATAAAAAAAAATGGATAAAAAGTTAATTTTTTTTCTAGCATTATTATTTTCTATAAATGTTTTTTCTCAAGATATACCTCAAGTTCCTGAAGTGATTACGGTAGATAAGATAAGATTAAAAATAAATGAAGATGCTAGAAATGAAATTCAAATTGAAGTTGATGCTTTGCATGCAAATAAAAAATATTTTAATGCTATTATTGATAAAATAAATATATACTTTCCAGTAATTGAAGAAATTCTTGAAGAAGAAAATGTGCCAATAGATTTTAAATATTTGTCTTTACAGGAGAGTTCATTAATACCAGATGCTGTTTCTTCTTCAAATGCAGTTGGATTTTGGCAGTTTAAGTCTACTACGGCAAAGACCTATGGATTAAATATTAATAATCTTGTAGATGAGAGACGTAATGTGGTATCTTCAACTAGAGCTGCTGCAAAATATTTAAAGAATAGTAATTTTGTTTTTGATAATTGGATTTTTTCTCTTTTATCATATATGACAGGGTTATCTGGAGCAAGATCTATTCTTGATGAAAAATTTTATGGTTCAAAAAGAATGGAAATTAATAAGAACACTCACTGGTATATTAAAAGATTTTTAGCTCATAAAATTGCTTATCAGGATGAAATTAATAAAGACAATTACAATGATAAATTTACTATCTACAAAAATTATGAAGCTAAGAGTATTGAAGATCTATCAGAAAGTTTATCAGTTAATTTAGATGATTTAAAATCATATAATAAATGGTTAAAATCTTCTGAATTGCCTAGAGATAAGGTTTATTCTTTCCTTGTACCCTTAAAGAGTAAGAATTTATATAGTCAAATTAAAAGTTCAGTTATTTCTAAGGTTAAATCATTTATTAGTTCAAGTAAAAATTCGTTGATTGATGAAAAAATTAAATTAATTGCAGAGAAAAAAATGATATTTTTAAATGGGTTACCCTCAATAATTATAGATTCAGATGATACAATGAATGAAATATTTAAATTGTATAGTATTTCAAAAAAATCATTCTTTTCATACAATGATATAGATTCAAACCATCAATTACAGATAGGTGTACCATACTATTTTGTAAATAAAAGAAATAGGGGAAGAGTTCAGACTTATATTAGAAGAAAGGAAGAATCGTTATGGGAAATTTCCCAAATTTTTGGAATTAAACTTAAAAAGCTTGAAAAGTTTAATGAAGGTAATTTATCGGATAAAATAATACTTAGGAAGGGTATTTTTTGATATTAATTTTTAATAATTTTTTCAACAATTTTTCCACTAGATTTATTTTTTAGTATAAGTTTTTTATCTCCATAGTGAGTCATTTCTTCTTTTACTAAATAATATTCATCATCATAATTATCAAGAGTATTAATTTTGTCTACACCTTCTTTTCCCCTCCATAAATCTAAATTTATTGGTTCCCATTTTTTACTTTTAATAGAAGCGTATGATGCATCAATAATAGCATTTACTATATATCCATCATAAAAAGTTTCTTTAGGTATTGTGTTATTTTCCATGCAATCAAACATATCTGCAAACATGTGATTATATCCAAGTTCATTTAATTCATCACCTACAGGGAATAACCATCCTGAGTCTGATTCTGCTTTTTCAGCTACATAATCACTTCCTTTTCCTGTTGTAAACATTTCGAATCCTGTTCTTAGAAAGGAATTTACCCATATGGTACCTTCTGTTCCCATTACTTCATCCCTTAGATCCATTCCTCCTCTAAATGTCCAACTAACTTCAAATTGACCAATTGCTCCATTTTCATATTTTACTAAGCCTATTGCATGATCTTCTGCATCGATGGGTTTTACTTGTGTATCTCCCCAACACATAACTTCTATTGGTTTAATGTCTTTTCCTATGTAGTTTCTACTTATTTCAATACAGTGACATCCTAAGTCAAGAATACAACCTCCTCCGGCTTGTTCTATATCCCAGAACCATTCACTATGAGGTCCTGGATGTGTTTCTCTTGATTTTGACCAAATAATTTCACCAAGACTACCTCCTTTAACGCTATCTAGAGCTTTTAGAAATTTTGGTGTATAACATAAATCTTCAAGATAACCTGCAAAAATTCCAGCCTTTTCAACTGATTCAACCATTCTTTTTGCTTCACTTGCATTCCTTCCAAGAGGTTTTGTACAGAGAACTGCCTTGTTGTGTTTACAGCAAAGTTGTACAGCTTCTTCGTGTAGATTATTTGGAAGTGCAATACAAACAACATCTACATCTTTATGTGATACAGATTTTTCCATAGAAGTAGTCCAGTGATTAACTCCATAGTCATTAGCATATTTTTTTGCACTTTCTTCTCTTCTAGAATATATTGAAACTACTTTGTCTTTACTTCTATAACCATGAAGTGAATCAGTATAGAATCTACCTATAAATCCTGATCCGAGCATTGAAATTTTTTGCATGATATTATTGTTTGGTTTTTTCTTTAAAAAATATGATTAAAAATAATAAAACAGCTGCAGCAATATATGCTGGAACCATCCATATGTCAGGCCAATTTTTTATTTCATTTATAGTATAATAATCTGATATATATCCTGCCATAGCAGATCCTATTGCCATACCTATTCCATAAGTTGCAACAGTGAATAATCCTTGAGCTGCATTTTTTATTTTTTCATTTGCTTTATTTTCTGTGTACATGTAACCTGTAACAAAGAAAAAATCATAACAGATTCCATGTAAGATGATTCCAGCCATAAGCATCCAATAGTAATCACCCATATCCCCATTTGCAAAAAATATAAACCTTAATAACCATGCACCAATTCCGATTATTAAAATATTTTTTACTCCTAGTCTATAATATAAAAAAGGTATTGCTAATATAAAGATAGCCTCAGATATTTGTCCAAATATCATCTTGCCTGCTGCGCCTTCCATTCCTATATCATTTAGGAAAACATTTGCAAATGAATAATAGAAAGACAATGGAATACATAGTAATATAGCAGAGATGAAGAAAATTAAATATGATCTGTTATTGAGTAATTCTATACCTTCTAGTCCTAAACTAGAACTTTCTTTGTTTCCTTTCGGTGGTACATTAGGTAAAATAAATGAGAATATACCAAGTAATATTGATGCAAATGCTGCTATGTAAAATGTAAAAGGAAGGGTAGAAATATTATTTTCTAATTGTAACTTTCCAATAATAAATCCGGCAACAATCCATCCAAAAGTTCCAAAAAATCTTATTACTGGAAAAATTCTACCAGTATCACTCACATTAGCAAACACTATATTATTTGAAAGGGCAACAGTTGGCATATAAACTATTGAATAGATTAGTACTATTATAAGAAAAGCAAAAGAGGAAGTAACCTGAGTTGCATAGATTAGGAGTAAACCTCCTATAACATGTAAAATGCCCATTATATTTTGTGCAGAAAAATATCTATCTGCAATAGATCCTACAAAAAAAGGAGAAATGATAGTTGCAATAGCAAATGCACTATATGTATTTCCTATTTCAGCTCCTGATGAGCTTAGTATTTTTGCCATGTATGTTCCAGCAGTTACATACCATGCTCCCCAAATAAAATATTGAAGGAACATCATTATTGATAATTTTATATTTTTCACGGTTTGATTTGGTTTTAATTTTTACTTAGTTCTTGAAGAATTATTAAGTTAAAAAAAATTTTTCTAAATTAAGAGCGATTTTATATCAAGATTATAATTTATTTATAATAAACTAACCTTAAAAAAATTACAATGAAAAAAAATATATCAACAAACAAATCACGTAGAGATTTTATAAAGTACGGCTCACTTGCAGCATCAGGTTTTTTTATTGTTCCAAGGCATGTATTAGGTGGTAATGGATATCAAGCTCCAAGTGATACATTAAATATTGGAGGTATAGGTGTTGGTGGTAAAGGAACAAGTGATTTATGGAATGCTTCTATTCAAGGAGCTGAAAATGTTGTTGCTATGTGTGATGTTGATAAAGGAAAACAAAGTTTAAAATCTAGAGAAAGATTTTCTAATGCAAATTTTTATCAAGATTATCGAGAAATGCTTGATAAAGAAAAGGATTTGGATGCTGTAACAATTTCTTCACCCGATCATATGCATGCAATTCAGGCTCTTGCTGCTATGGATCTTGGTATTCATGTGTATGTGCAAAAACCTTTAACTCATAATATTAGAGAAGCTAGGATGCTTACTGAAACTGCTAGAGAAAAGAAAATTGTTACTCAAATGGGAAATCAAGGAGCTTCTAATTCTGGTATGGTTAAAATACAGGAATGGTTTAATAAAAAATTAATTGGTGATGTTGATAAAGTATATGTATGGACAAATAGACCTGTATGGCCTCAGGGAATTCCAGTTCCAAAACCAACAGGAGGTTTAGCACCTGAGAATTTAGATTGGGATTTATGGCTTGGTACAGCACCAAAAATTGACTATACAGATGCATACCATCCGTTTAATTGGAGAGGATGGTGGGCTTATGGAACAGGGGCTTTGGGAGATATGGGTTGTCATATTATAGATGTTCCTTATAGAACTCTTGGTCTTGGATATCCTAAATCTGTTGAATGTAGTGTAGGTAATGTATTTATTAAAATGTGGAGGCCTGAGTATATCCCTGAAGGATGTCCTCCTTCTTCTTATGTAACGCTGGATTTTGATAGAACAAGTAAAAACTATAAACCAATTAAAATGATATGGAGTGATGGAGGGATAAGACCTCCACATCCTGATCTTATTCCTGTAAATGAATCATTAGGTGAGCCAGGTGGTGGAAATGGAGTAATGATGATTGGATCTAGAGGTATTATTACCTCTGGAACATATGGATTAACACCTAAACTATATAGAAAAAATAGAGAAACTTTAACATTTGATACTGATAATCAACCTGAACCAGAATTTGGACATCAAAGAAAATGGATTGATGCTTGCAAGGCAGGATTTAATAGTGAAGAACATAAAAGTTTGACTTCATCTTTTGACTATTCTGGACCTATGACAGAAACAGTTCTTATGGGAAATATAGCAATTAGAAGTTATATGTTAAGGTTTAAAACGGATCCTTCTACTCATTTAGGGTTTCCTAATGGTGGTTTTGATTATACTGGAAGAAAAAAACTCTTGTGGGATGGAGAAAATATGAAAATTACAAACTTTGATGAGGCAAATCAGTTTGTTACTAGAGAGTATAGGAATGGTTGGGAAGTTTAGAATTCAAAGTCTAATCCCAATTTATTTTTTAGATCTATTAAGTTTTTATTTTTTTTGCTTAAGTATTCGTACTTGTCTTTGTTTGTGTAGATAGTTTTTGGTTTTTCTACTAAATTAACGATTTTATCTATTTCTATTTTTTCAATAAATTTTGAATTTATAAAGCTTGTTAATTCTGGTTTCATATTTTCAAATATTGAAGATTCAAGTTCATTATCTAATTGAAATATTAAATGGTTTTCTTTATTAAAAGATATTTTTTTCTTTAAAATAGCTATCTCAGATTTCTTATTTTTATTATTATTAGCATATTCTAAAATCATTTTATTAAATGATTCCTCATTAAAATTTAATTTATTGATTTTATCATTATTTTCTTCTTTTTTGGTTTTAGAAGAAATATTATTTGTTTTCAGTAAATCTTTAAGATTTGGAGTTTCTTTAGGATTTATATCTTTTTTCTTAGCAGTTGTATCTTTTTTAGCAGTCTTTTTAGATTCTACCTTTTTTGATTTTGTAGAAACTAAATCTTTTTTAAGATTTTTAATTTCTACACTTATTTTTTTAGTTTTTTTTTTGTTTAGTTTAGATAGTTTTACCAGTGTTATTTCAGTATGAATTTTAGTATTGCTTGTCATTCTATAATTTATATCACATTGATTTAATATATTAATACATTCTTCAATAAAATCTGACGATATGAGTTGTGCTTGTTCTTTGAATTTTAATTTTTCGCTGTTTGAAACTTCTAATAGTTCAATGATTTTTTCATTTTGACAAACTAGGAGATTTCTAAAGTGAATAACAAGTCCTGTAATAAGGTTATAGCTTTCAAATCCTTTAGCTAGTATTTCATTATGAAGTAATAAAGCTGAGAATATATCTCCATTAAATAAATGATTTGATATTTTAAAAAAATATTCGCTATCTAAAATATGTAAGTTTTTAGTTACACTTTCAAGTGTTATTTTAGCATCTTTAGAAAAAGTTTTAATTAGGTCAAGAATTGATAAAGCATCTCTCATAGCTCCATCAGCTTTTTGAGCTATAATATGAAGTGCTTCATCATCAAACTCTATATTTTCAATATTTAATATTTCTTTAAGCTTATTTTTTATGTCTTCTATCTCAATTCTATTAAAATCATAAATCTGACATCTTGATAAGATTGTAGGAATTACTTTATTTTTTTCTGTAGTAGCTAATATGAAAATTGCATATGATGGTGGTTCTTCTAATGTCTTTAAAAAAGCATTGAAGGCAGCATTTGATAACATATGTACCTCATCTATTATATAAACTTTATATTTTCCCGCTTGGGGTGCATACCTGACTTGATCTATTAAATTTCTTATGTCATCAACAGAATTATTTGATGCTGCATCTAACTCATAGATATTTAAATTATTAGCATTGTTTAATGGATTGTCATTGTTAAACCCATTTATTTGATTTGCAAGAATTCTTGCACATGATGTTTTTCCTACTCCTCTTGGTCCACAAAAAAGAAGAGATTGAGCTACTTTATTATTGTTAATAGCATTTTTGAGGGTTGTAGTGACATGACTTTGACCTACAACATCTTTGAAATTTGTTGGTCTATATTTTCTTGCTGATACTACATACTTTTCCATTGATGTAAATTAAATAAATTAGATTTGCGCTACAATTTTGTTCTTTGTTTTTTGGGGTTGACTGGAATTGACAGTATGATAGATTATATTTTTGCATGTCGGGTGATGGTAAACATCCGTAATCAAATACTAAAATTTATAAACGGCGAACGTAATTACGAATACGCTATGGCGGTTTAAATTCTAAGAATTTAAAAAGTCACATCAAAATTAGTTGGTGATCTTTGATTAATTAATATGATGTCATAAAGAGGTCTACCTTTTAGATAATTCTATGGATCTAATTGGGAAATTTAATAGATAAGGATAGATTTTGGTTGATATTTTCCTGCTCTATTTCGAAAATTAATAATTATCTAAGCATGTAGACGAAATATGGTTTCCATATCTGGACGCGGGTTCGAATCCCGCCAACTCCACTAAAGTGGAATATTTAATTAGAGAATACTTATTAGGACTATTATTCATACATATGGGCTATTGTTCTAAATAATTCTATTGCAACCATTTTACTTGCGTAGGGATTATTGAAGCGATTATAATAATTTTTATTAGCAGAGTTTTTTACTATCACAGTTTTTGTTGAGCGATTGACATATATAAATTGGTTGTAAATTCCTATCGCTATAAATTCTTCTTCTTCTCCATATTTCTGAGAAGTACCAGGTATCCACCACTGATATCCATATCCTATATTAGGATGTGCAGAATTAATACTTGTAGCTTCTAAGTGTTCGCCATTAATAGAAGTTGATTCCAATACCCATTTTTCTGGAACGATTTGTAATCCTTTCCATCTTCCGCTATCTAAAAATAATTTTCCCATTTTAGTATAATCCCTTATAGTAGCATTTAATCCTCCAAGTGCCATTTCCATACCCTTTCCATCCACTAACCAGTATCCATTATTTTCCATTCCTATTTTTTTCCAAATTTTTTCTTCCAAATACTCAGTTAAAGATTTTCCTGTTGTTTTCACTATAATCATGGCAAGTACATGAGTGTTGATACTTACATAATGATTGAATGTTCCTGGAGTTATTTTATTTTTTAATGTTGCAGCAAATGCATCTTGGGAGTTCCCAAGAATAAATCCCCTCCAATATTTGTTGATATCTGAATTTATATCTGAATATGTTTCATCAAAGCTAATGCCGCTGGACATTTGTAATAGCTCTCTTATTTTTACTCCATTATAACCTGATGAGCTTAACTCAGGCAAATATTTTTCAACATTATCTTCAATACTTTCTATGTGACCCTCATTAATAGCGATTCCCATTAGTGCAGATACAAAAGATTTGGCTACAGACCAAGAGATATGTCTAGTATTTTTATTTTGTCCTAAATAATAAGATTCAAAGGAGATACTATCTTCGTGTAAAATAAGAAAGCCCTGTGTATATGATGAGTCTAAATATTTTTGTGTGTTAAATAATTGATTTTCAAATTCAAATTCTTTGGGTATGTCTACAGTTTTTCTTTTAGGAAATAAAAAAATATTATCAGAATTATATATTTCTTTGGTATCAAAATATTCATTCATTTTCAAATATGTATCAGCAAAATTATCGAGATTCAGAGCAACATCAATTTTTTCTATTTTTTCTTTATTATTTATTGATGAACAAGAACAGATAAGAAGGCAAATAAAAAAAATTCTTAAAAAATTCATTTCTTTAGAAGAATCTTTTTTATTCTGTTCTCGGAGATTATTATTTTATAATTTTCGGAAATAGTAAATAAATCTTTATTTAAACTTTCTCTATCACTTTCAATTGTTCTGATTAATAAGTCTATTTCTTGATTTTGAAAATCACTTTTATTTCTAGTTTTTTCATAAAAACTCAGTCTATCATATTTGGCTTTTACATTTGACTGAAGTTTAATAGTTTCTTGTAATAAATTTTTAATTTCATTATCATCTCTTGATAGTACCTCATTAATTACAGAAAGAACAGCACCACTAGCACCAATAATTGGTCCTGCTAATCGAACTACTTTTTTAGAGCCATCTGAATTGGCAGATATAACTCCCACTACTGCTCCAAGAAATGTTATTCCAGCAGCAGTAAAAGTTCTTATTTTTCTATTGTTTTTAGAAGTAGATTCAATCCATTTAAGATTATCATTTATTTTATCGAGACCTTTTTCTTGATTTTTCAATTCTGTGATAAGTTCAGTAATTTTTTCTTGAACTTTCATAGGATTGATTGTATTCATTACAACAACTTCAAGGGAAATTTGAGATGATAATCCAGATAGGTCAGATGCTTTTAATTCTAAATTATAACTTTGGGTACTGTTTACTTTATCAACATGATTATAATCTACATTGAATGTTAATTTTTTATTTTTTTTATCTAGTTTCATTCCTCTAGGTAATTGAGCTCCAATATTTTCTATAATTATTGAATCATTCACATTTGGATCATCGACAGGTATCTTATATTCATAGTTTTCTCCTTCTTCTACAATCCATTTTGATGTCTTACCAAAGACAGGAGCAAAATTGTTTTCTGAATAGATTATTTTAAAAGTATCTATATCAAATTTTTCAGGATTATTTTGTTTATAAACAGTTAATTTAAAATTGAATATTTTTTCTAATTCGTTAATATTATTTGGGTTTATTTTCCATAATATTCTACCACTTATAGGATCAAAATCATCAATAGGGGCATTTGTTTCAAGTTTGAATAAGCTACTGTTATCACCATCTGAAATAATTGGCAAATAATTGTAGTTATAACTATTTCTAATGATTTTATCTATTTGTTTGTTTACAATTTTTGGAGCATAATCAAGATTATTTATTTCAATAAAAAAATTGTAGTTACTAAATGAAAAATTATTTTCATGAGCATATAAATTCCATGTTAAAAATTTATTTAATGCCTGTTCATTATTAGGAACAAAATCAAAATATATTCTTTTACTACTTTTGTCATAAATAATGTTTCCATTTTCAATAGTTCTATAATTAGGATTATCATTAAAATAATAATTAAAAATAATATCATTATTTCCTCCTTTTAGTTGAATTATCATCGAAAGTGTATCTCTTTCATTAATGTTTATGTTATTTTTTAAATAAGAAACCTCATTTGATATTAGTTGATTGTTATTAATTTTTATATTTATTAATTCAAATGAAATTTTATTAATAATTTTTGTGTCTGCAATAGAAATCGTGTTATGATTTTTAATTGTATCACTTTTTATGTCTTGGCTAACAATTTTATTAAAATGAAAAATGCTAAATAAAAGAAAAAAATATTTGTTCATGTGGCTTTCCTGGAATGCTAATATATAATTTTGAAATATATTTATAAAATTAAATAAATATTACCTAATCATATGTTTAAGTACTTTATATTATTTTCAATCTTTCTTTTTTCATATCAAAAAAAATTTCCAACAGATTGGGTTTTAAAAAAAGATAAAAATCAAATAAAAGTTTATCTTAGAACTCTTGATGATAATTCGCAGCAATATCGTGCTGAAACTATTGTTGAATCAGATATTAATTCAGTTTCATCCCATATTTTAGACTTTAATAATTCTTTTAAATGGATGTACAAATTAAAATCAAGTAAAATTTTATCTAAAAAATCTGATAGTCTTTTTTATGTTTATTTTACTGTAAAGATGAATTGGCCTTTAAAAAATAGAGATTTGGTTTCTGATGTCATTATATCTAAAACTGAAAATAAAGTTGTAATTGAATTAAATTCAGTTCCAGGTCATATGGAAACAAATCCTAATTTTGAGAGGATTAAGGATACGAAATCAGTTTGGAAATTAGAATATCTGACAAAAAATAAAACTAAAGTTTCATTGCAGAGTTATGCTGTGATTGAAGGCATACCTACTTTTATTTCTGATTTTTTTATATTAGAAAGTCCTTTATATTCATTAAATAATTTAAAAGATCATTTTTAAATTCTTTCGATTTGAGCACCTATATTTTTTAGTCTATTTTCAATATCACTATATCCTCGATCTATTTGATCAGCATTATTTATTATACTCTCTCCATCTGCAGATAGTGCTGCTATTAATAGTGAAACACCTGCTCTTATATCAGGTGAAGTCATTTGGATACCTTTAAGAGATATTTTTCTATCTAGACCAATTACTGTAGCTCTATGCGGGTCACACAATATTATTTGAGCCCCCATATCTATTAATTTATCAACAAAAAATAATCTACTTTCAAACATTTTTTGATGAATTAAAACTGTTCCTTTAGCTTGAATTGATGTCACTAAGGCTATGCTTAATAGATCTGGAGAAAATCCTGGCCAAATAGCATCTGAAATAGTCATAATAGACCCATCAATAAATGATTCAATTTCATAATGTTCTTGACTTGGTATATGAATAGAATTATCATTTATATTCATTTTAATTCCAAGTCTTTTAAAAGTATTAGGAATAATACCTAAATTTTTAATACTAACATTTTTTATTAAAATATCTGATTTTGTCATTGCTGCCATTCCAATAAAACTTCCGATTTCAATCATATCAGGAAGTATTTTATGATTTGTTCCTTTTAATTTATCTACACCAGAAATTTTTAAATAGTTGGATCCGATTCCTTTAATTATGGCACCCATTGAATTTAACATTTTACAGAGTTGCTGAATATAAGGCTCACATGCAGCATTATATATAGTTGTCTTACCTTTAGCTAGTACTGCAGCCATAATAATATTAGCTGTTCCAGTGACAGATGCTTCATCTAATAATATGTTTGTACCGCTTAGTCTTTTGGCATGAATTTTAAATACAGTATTATTATTTTCTATAGTAAATTTTGCACCTAGTTCCTCCATTCCAATTAAGTGAGTATCAATTCTTCTTCTTCCAATTTTATCACCTCCTGGTTTTATCATGTAGGCGGATCCAAATCTAGATAACATTGGTCCCATCATCATTATTGAACCTCTAATTTTGGATGATTTTTCAAAAAATTCTTTAGTTTTTGTAAAACTTACATCAATATTTTTAGCTTCAAATGAATATGAATTTTTATTAATTTTATTAACATTAACACCAACACCTTTTATTAGATCAATTAAAAGATTAACATCATTAATATTTGGAATATTTTCGATTTTTACTTTTTCTTTTGTTAGAAGAACAGCACAGATAACTTGAAGAGTTTCATTTTTTGCTCCTTGTGGATTAATTTCACCTTTTAGATTTTTTCCACCTAAAATTCTGAATGAACTCATTACATTTTTCTTTTTCGGAACGGTCTTTTAGGTCGAATGTTTTTTCTAGGATAGGAGTTACTTCCTCTTTCTTTAGTAACCTTATGAAATAAATTTAATTCTTGAACTTTCTTTAAATCTATGGTAAGCTTATTATTAGATAATTCTTTTATATGTTCAATAATTACACTATTATCAATAGATTCTTTATTCCACATTCCGAAGAATGACTTCATTATTTTACCTATTTGAACTACAGCAGATTCTTTTTCTTGGTCATCTTTTAATTTACTGGCTTTCTCAATAAGAAATTCAATTTTTTTGCCATAGTGTCTATATTTTATTATATTTTTTGGATATGGTAGCCTTGTTGGTTTTGCTTCAATACTTTTTTTAATTGGTTTAGGAAATGGACTATCTATGTCTAAATCATACTCCGACATAATATATAAATCATCCCATAATTTTGCTTCTACTTCACTTTGATCTCTAAAATCTGGATGAGTTATTTTCATCATTTCTATTAGAGTTTTTGATAATTCATTTCTCTTTTTTTTATCTTTAAATGTTTTTAAATGATCAACTAGTTTATGAAAATTTCTTCCGTACTCCCTTAGTGTTAATTTGCTTCTTGTAGTGTTATATTCCATTTTTTAAACTTTTTTCAAAACTAACTAATTTTTTTATCAATTAAGTATTAGATTCATTTACTTATTTCAAATGGATTACTTAAAAGAGTTAAATAGTTTTCAAAAAGTTGCAGTAACACATACTGAAGGACCTTGTTTGGTAATAGCTGGAGCTGGTTCTGGAAAAACTCGAGTTCTTACTCATAGAATTGCACATCTTATAAAAGAGCATAAAATTGATCCTTTTTCAATTTTGGCTTTGACTTTTACTAATAAGGCTGCTAATGAGATGAAAAATAGGATTGAAAGTATTGTTGGTACTGATGCTAGAAGTTTATGGATGGGTACTTTTCATTCTATTTTTGCTAGAATACTTAGAGCTGAAGGACACAAAATTGGTTATCCATCTAATTATGTAATATATGATACTCAAGATTCTAAATCTTTAATAAAATCAATAGTAAAAGAACTTACTTTAGATCCTAAGATATATAAAGAAAATTATGTTTATAATAGAATTTCAAATGCTAAAAATAAGTTAATATCTTATTCTGAATATGTAAATAATGCTTTAATTCAGGAGGAAGATGCTCTGTCTTTAAGACCTAATATTGGGGAAATTTATAAAATTTATGTGAAGAGATGTTTTAAATCTCAGGCAATGGATTTTGACGATTTATTATTTAATACAAATGTTCTTTTTTCTGATCATATAGATGTTTTAAATAAGTATCAGCAAATATTCAAGCATGTTTTAATCGATGAGTTTCAGGATACTAATTATTGCCAATATTTAATTACTAAAAAACTTGCATCGGTTCATAGAAATATATGTGTAGTTGGTGATGATGCTCAGAGTATATATGCATTTAGAGGGGCTGAAATAAAAAATATATTAAAGTTTGAAGATGATTTTGATGATTTAAAAGTTGTTAAACTTGAACAAAATTATAGATCTACTAAAAACATAGTTAATGCTGCAAATTCAATTATTGAAAAAAATCAATCTAAAATAAGCAAAGATATATGGACAGAAAATGAGGCAGGAGAATTAATATCTGTTAAAAAAGCATTTTCTGATAATGAAGAAGGAAGGATGATATCAAATCTAATATTTGAAGAGAAAAATAGGAAACAATTAACTAATTCAAATTTTGCAGTTTTGTACAGAACAAATAGTCAATCTCGCTCAATTGAAGAAGCTTTAAGAAGAATAGGCGTTAAGTATAAAGTTTTTGGAGGTGTTTCGTTTTATCAAAGAAAAGAAGTTAAAGACTTATTGGCATATTTGAGATTTGTTGTTAATCATAACGATGAACAATCTTTTAGGAGAATAATTAACTATCCGAAAAGGGGAATTGGATTAACAAGTATTGATAAAATAATTTTAACTTCTAATGAAGAAAATAAATCATTGTGGGAAATACTTAAAAATGCAAGTAATTATTTCAATAGAAGAATACTTAAGTCATTAATTCCTTTTGTAGATATGGTTAGATCATTTGAAATATTTAATAATAATAATGATGCTTATGTTAGCGCCTCTCATATAGCATCAACTTCTGGATTACTTGAAAATTTGTACAATGATAAAAGCATTGAAGGTATTAGTAGATTTGAAAATATTCAAGAATTATTGAATTCAATTAAGGAATTTGTTGATAATCCTGAAAATTCTTCCATTAATATTGATAAATTTTTACAAGAAATATCATTAATGACTGATCAAGACTATGATGATGATTCTAATGAAGAATATATATCATTAATGACTATTCATATGGCTAAAGGTCTTGAATTTCCAGTTGTTTTTGTTGTTGGTGTTGAAGAAGATTTGTTTCCATCTCAAATGATGATTACAACAAGAGAAGATCTTGAAGAAGAAAGAAGACTTTTTTATGTTGCTATAACAAGATCAATGAATAAACTTTATTTGACTTATTCTAATACTAGGTATAGATATGGTATGTTAAAAGATTGTCAGATGAGTAGATTTATTAAAGAAATAAACCCATTGTATCTTGAAAATGAATCTAACCTTGTGAATAAATCATTTATAAAAAATGTTTTGAGAGAAAAGAAGAAAAATATAAAGCCTATTTCTAAATTTTTAAAAAATAATATCAATTCTCAATTTACATCTAGTAATATTAATGAATTAAAGGAAGGTGTAAATGTTAAACATCCCTCATTTGGTAGTGGTGAAATAATGAAAATTGATATTGATGCTAATCAAAAAAAAGCTATAGTAAAATTTAAATCTGTGGGAGAGAAGACTTTATTATTAAATTTTGCTAAATTAAAAATTATAAAATAATGGAAGTTTTAGGTATAGATATTGGTGGTTCTGGAATCAAAGGAGCAATTGTTGATACTAAATCAGGAAAACTTCTTTCAGATAAAATTAGATTTTCTACACCTGATACATCTACTCCTAAATTCATTTTAAAAGATATTAATGATAATATAATTAAGAAATTAAAATGGAATGGAAAGATAGGTTGTGGATTTCCTGGAATTGTAAAAGAAAATCAAATTTATTCCTCAGCTAATATTAGTAAGAAATGGGTTGGAGTAAATTTGAAAAAAAAATTTTTAAAAAAATTTGATTTGGAATGCGTGGTGTGTAATGATGCTGATGCAGCAGGTATTGCTGAAATAACTTTAAATAAGGATTTAAATACTAAGGGAACTGTTATAATAATTACGGTTGGAACAGGTCTTGGAACTTCTATTTTTAATGATGGAAAATTGGTTCCAAATATTGAATTTGGTCATCTAAAGATGTATGGTGATTGTGCTGAAAAATACACGTCAAATTATGTGAGAAAGAAACAAAATTTATCTTGGAAACAGTGGTCAGAAAGATTTACAGAATATTTATTATTTGTTGAATCTTTGATATCTCCTAATTTAATAATATTTGGAGGGGGAATAAGTAAGTATTTTGATGAGTTTAAATCTGATCTAAAATGTAATTCTAAAATTATTCCAGCTTATTATAAAAATAATGCTGGAATTATAGGAGCTGCAATAAATTCTGTTAAATAAAAAAGAATATTAATTTTTAAACTTTATAGCCTGTATCATTAATTAAATTGCTGGATTGAGCTAAATTAGCTAGTTCATCGCATCTTTCGTTTTCTTTTATTCCTGCATGACCTTTTACCCAAACAAATTTTATGTTAAATTTTTTATATAGTGGAATAAATTGCTTCCACAAATCTATGTTTTGTTTTTTTTTGAAATTTTTTTTTTCCCAATTCCATATCCAACCTTTTTCAATTGATTCGACTACGTATTTTGAATCTGAATAAATTGTTACTTTAATGTTATTTGTTTTTATTGCTTCTAGTGCTTTGATAACAGCTGTTAATTCCATTCTATTGTTTGTAGTAATTTTGTAACCTTGACTTAATTCTTTTCTATTGCCTTTATATAACATTACTACACCATATCCTCCTGGGCCAGGATTTCCTCTACTTGAACCATCAGTAAAAATTTTTATCATTATTTGGAATCAAAATAATTAATAGCAAAATCATATCCAATTAATCCTAGTCCTGATATAATTCCTTCACACACATCACTTAAGTAGCTTTTTTTTCTAAATTCTTCTCTTGAAAGTATATTAGAAATGTGTACTTCAACAGCTGGTGAATTAATAGAAGAAATAGCATCTCTTAAAGCAACAGAGGTGTGAGTAAATCCTCCTGCATTAATAATTATCCCATCATAATCAAAGCCAGTTTCTTGTATTTTTTCTATTAGTTCTCCCTCATGATTAGATTGATAATATTCAAGTTGAATTTTGGAATATTTTTTTTTTAAAATTTTAAAATATGATTCAAATGAAGTACTTCCATATATTTTTTTTTCTCTTATACCTAGAAGATTTAAATTTGGACCATTAATAATTATTAATTTCATGATTTATATAAATTTAATATAAATAAAATACATGTATGTGGGAGTACGAAATTATTGAGTATAAAAATTTTTTAAAGCTAGAGAGATCTCTTTCAGAAAATTCTATTTCTGCATATGTAAATGATGTAAATAAATTTGTTCAGTTTTTAGAAATTAAAAATTTAGAAATTAGTTACGCTGAAATTGATTCAAAAATTATTAGTAATTTTTTAGAGTATATTGTTAAATTAGGTGTCTCATCTTCCACACAGGCAAGAATAATATCTGGAATTAAATCTTTTTTTTCCTATTTATTAATTGAAGAAAAAATTACCGTTAATCCTATGGAATTAGTTGAAGCCCCAAAACTTATTAGAAAGTTACCAGATGTACTAACATTACAAAATATTGAAAAAATTTTAGAAAGCATTGATTTATCAACTTATGAAGGAACTAGAAATAGAGCAATACTTGAAACACTATATAGCTGTGGTTTAAGGGTTTCAGAATTAACTAATTTGAGTATTCAAAATTTATTTCTTGATATAGGATTTATAAAAGTTTTGGGAAAAGGTTCAAAAGAAAGATTAGTTCCTATAGGTAAACCTGCTATCAAATTTATAACCATATATATTAATGAATATAGAAATTCAATGAAAATTAAAGAAGGGAATGAGGGTTTTTTATTTCTTAATAGGTATGGAAAAAAATTAACTAGAAATATGATTTTTATAATTGTTAAAGATTTATCTAAAAAAATAGAATTAAATAAAACTATTAGTCCACATACATTTAGACATTCATTTGCAACACATATGATTGAAGGAGGAGCAGATCTTAGGGCAGTTCAGGAAATGCTTGGCCATGAATCTATTACAACAACGGAAATTTATACTCATTTAAATAGAGATTATTTAAAACAAGTTGTAAAAGAATTTCATCCTAGGAGTTAATTCTATGTTTATATTTGCATATGTATAAGCTGTTAATTCGTCCAGTTTTCTTTCTTTTTAATGCTGAATTTATCCATAATATTTCTTTCATACTAATAAAATTTATTTTTAGAGTACCTGTCTTATCTTCCTTAATTAAGTTGAGATATAATTTTTCTAATGTATTATTAGAGACAAATGTATTTGGTCTAAATTTTAAAAATAAAATTGGAATGGCAGCAGGATTTGATAAAAATGCAAAATTACTTAATGAACTTGAGTTTTTTGGATTTGGTCATGTTGAAGTAGGTACAATTACACCTAAACCTCAATCAGGAAACAGAACTCCTAGATTATTTAGATTAAAAAAAGATAAGGCTTTAATTAATAGTATGGGTTTCAATAATGATGGTGTGGATGAAATATTGAAAAGATTAAAAGATTATTCTGGGAGTATAGTTGTTGGAGCGAATATTGGAAAAAATAAAATAACTCCTAATTCAAAAGCTGTAGATGATTATTTAATTTGTTTTAATAAATTAAGAAGGTATGTTGATTATTTTGTAATTAATGTGAGTTCACCTAATACACCAGGGCTTAGAAAATTGCAGAGTAAGGATAACCTTTCTTTAATACTTGAAAAAATTCAAAATGAAAACCTTTCAAATGGTAAAAGAAAACCTATTCTTTTAAAAATTTCCCCTGATTTAACAAATGTTGAACTTGATGATATAATTGAAGTTTCTTTAAAATACAAGCTGGATGGTATAATAGCAACTAATACTACCTTATCTAGAAATAACATTATATCAAAAAATGATAGCATTGAAAATGGAGGAGTAAGTGGTAAACCACTTAAAAATAAATCAAATGAGATTATTTCATATATCAATAATAAAACAAGTAATAATTTTAAAATTATTGGAGTAGGAGGTGTATTTACATCAAATGATGTTATGAATAAAATAAATATGGGTGCATCTTTAGTTCAGGTTTATACTGGATGGATTTATGAGGGTCCAAGCATGATTAGCAGAATAAATAAAACTTTATTAAAAAAAGAAAAGATCAATATTTAATCAAAAATCTATAGTTAAATTTGAATTAAATGGTAGAAAGTTCATACAATACAGATTATTATGGAGACGAGAATAATAAAAAACCTTCATTTATTAATAAAATAAAACTTGCTTTTGGTGGATTGAGTTTGGTTGCATCTATTATAATATTATTATCATTAGTTTCATATTTATTTACAGGTTTTGACGATCAAAGTTTAATCAATTCAGGATTATCAATAGATTCTTTAGGTAAAGAAGTAAAAAATTGGTTAGGAATTATTGGTGCATATACTTCTCATTATTTGATTTTTGAGGGATTTGGAATTTCTGTTTTCTTTCTAGTTCCTTTGTTTGTAATTATTTCAATGTGGTTATTATTTGATATTAAAGTTTATTCTGTTAGTAAAATTTTTATTTTTTCTTTCTTCGGAATTATATGGATATCATCATTTATGGGTTATTTTTTAAATATTTTTCCTGATAATTTTTTTCTTACAAATTTTACAGGAAATATAGGTTATAATTTATCAATTTTTCTTCAAAATTTATTTGGATTTTCTACCATATTAATACTTTTATTACTTCTTTTTTTATTTATTATTTTTTATTTCGGTGTTTATTCAATCAATATTAATTTTTTAAATAAAAATAAAAATGTAGTGATAGATGATTTAGATGAAGAACATGGTGATGTTTATGAAGAAGAAATTACTGTTGAAGAAGAATCGAACAAAGTTGAAGAAAAAATATTAGATAAAATTCTTGATGTTGATTCAACTATTAATTCCGATGATGATATCGTTTTAAAAGTAGAAGAAACTAAAATGGAAAAACAGACTTCTGCTAAGACTGGAGATATTTATGATCCTGAACTTGATTTATCATTTTATAAATATCCAAAAATTGATATTTTAGATCATATACCTGATAAAAAAATTCAAGTAACCAAGGATGAACTTGAGTCTAATAAGGAAAAAATTTTAGAAACTTTAAAAAATTTTAATATTGAGATTGCTAAAATTAAAGCGACCATTGGACCAACTGTAACACTTTATGAAATTGTACCTGAAGCAGGTGTAAAAATTTCTAAAATAAAAAATCTTGAAGATGATATTGCTCTAAGTTTATCTGCTTTAGGTATTAGGATAATTGCTCCAATTCCAGGTAAAGGGACTATTGGTATTGAGGTTCCAAATAAAAATAGAGAATTAGTTAGTTTAAGATCTGTTATGAAAACCGAAAAGTTTGTAAAAAATAATTTTGAATTACCTCTTATTTTAGGAAAAACTATATCTAATGAAGTTTTTATAACGGATTTAACAAAAATGCCTCATATATTAGTTGCGGGTGCTACTGGTCAAGGAAAATCCGTAGGGTTAAATGTTATGTTAACATCTTTATTGTATAAAAAACATCCTTCTATATTAAAATTTGTTCTTATAGATCCAAAAAAAGTAGAATTATCACTTTTTAATAAAATTGAAAGGCATTTTTTAGCTAAAATACCTGATAGTGAAGAAGCTATAATTACTGAAACTAAAAAAGTTGTTCACACTTTAAATTCTCTATGTACAGAGATGGATGTTAGGTATAATTTATTAAAAGAAGCTCAATCTAGAAATTTAAAAGAATACAATAAGAAGTTTATTAATAGAAAACTTAATCCTAATGAAGGACATAGATATTTACCTTATATAGTATTGGTTATTGATGAGCTCGCAGATTTAATGATGACTGCTGGAAAAGAAATTGAAAATCCTATAGCTAGACTTGCTCAATTAGCTAGAGCAATTGGAATACATTTGATAATAGCTACTCAGAGACCTTCTGTAAATGTTATAACAGGAGTAATAAAAGCAAATTTTCCTATAAGAATATCTTTTAAGGTAACTTCAAATATGGATTCTAGAACTATTTTAGATGCTAAAGGAGCAGAACAACTTGTTGGAATGGGTGATATGCTTTTTTCTACAGGTTCAGATGTTATTAGACTTCAATGTCCATTTATTGACACTCCTGAAATTGAAAGAATATGTGATTTTATTGGTGAACAAAGAGGTTACGTCTCTGCTTATTTATTACCTGAATATATTGATGAAAATGAAAAACAAATAGCTGACATTGATTTATCTGATAGGGATCCATTATTTGAAGATGCTGCCAGATTATTTGTACTTCATCAACAAGGAAGTACATCTCTTTTACAAAGAAAACTAAAATTAGGATATAATAGGGCAGGTAGATTAACGGATCAGCTTGAAGTGGCAGGAATAGTTGGACCATCAGAAGGAAGTAAAGCAAGAAAAGTTTTGATTGAAGATGAATATGCTTTAGAGAAATTAATTAATCAACTTGATTAAATTTGTATTAATAAATTATGAAATACTTATTATTAACATTTTTGCTTTCTACTATTTCTTTATCTGGTTATGATCCTGATAAAAAAGCTTTTTCACTGCTTAATTCTATGAGTGATAATTATAAAAAGATGAAAGGATTTTCAACCACATTTACTTATTCAATGATAAACTTGACAGAAAATATTTCTGATTCTTTTGAAGGAAAAATTTTTGTAAAAGGAGAAAAGTATGTTCTGTACATAGAAGGCCAAAAGATTATAAATGATTCTAAAACTTCATGGACTTATTTGGATGATTTAAATGAGGTAACTATATCAGAATTTGATGCATCAGAACAAGAAATTTCATTGAGTAATATTTTTGATATTTACAAAAATGGTTTTGACTATAAGTATATAGGAGAAGAAAATAAATTGAATATTATAGAATTATATCCTCAAGATGAATCTAAATCATATTATAAAATTGTTTTTAAAATTGATCTAAATAATTTTTTATATAGTTTTTCTGTATATGATAATACTAACAGTAAGTTTGTCTATACAATCAATGAATTTTTAGAAGAAGAACTTGATAATACCTTCTTTACGTTCGATGTATCTCTTTATCCAGATATTGAAGTTATTGATTTTAGGTGATATGAATTTAGAACAAATTATTAGTTCAATTAAACAAAAAAAATCTTACTTATGTGTTGGTTTAGATACAGATATAAATAAAATCCCTAAACATTTGTTAAAAACTGCTGATCCGATTTTTGAATTTAATAAAATCATAATAGATGTGACTAAGGATTTAGCAATTGCTTATAAACCTAATTTGGCATTTTATGAGTCATTAGGTGCTAAAGGAATAGAATCTCTTAGAAAAACAATTGAATATATCCCTAATAATATTTTTAAAATAGCTGATGCAAAAAGAGGAGATATTGGTAATACTTCTACTATGTATGCAAAATCATTTTTTGAAACTTTTAATTTTGATGCTGTAACTTTATCTCCTTATATGGGTAAAGATTCTATTTTACCTTATTTAGAATTTAAAAATAAATGGATAATATTATTATCTCTTACTTCAAACTCTGGAGCTGAAGATTTTCAATATTTAAATATTGAAGGTTCAAATGATAAATTATTTCAGCAAGTAATAAAGAATTCTCTTTCTTGGTCATCAAATAAAAATATGATGTACGTGGTTGGAGCTAATAGGACTGAGGATCTAATAAAAATTAGAAAAACAATACCAAATCATTTTATATTAGTTCCAGGAATTGGAGCTCAAGGAGGAAATTTAAAAAATGTAAGTATTAATGGAATGAACAATAACTGTGGTTTAATAGTTAATCTTTCTAGAAGTATTATTTATTCAGATTCATCGATAAATTTTGAAAAAATGGTTAGAAATAAAGCGCGTAGTATTCAATTAGAAATGTCAAATTATCTTTCTGTCTGTAATGTTTTATGAATTTAAAATATCAAATACTTTTATTTTATTGTTATACTAAAATTAATAATCCAGAAAAATTTAGAGAAAAACATCATTTCTTTTGTATAGAGAATAATATAAGAGGTAGAATTATAATCTCTTCTGAAGGTATAAATGGGACCGTATCAGGAAAAATTGAAGACTGCGAAAAATATATGAATAATTTTAAAAAAAATAAATTATTTAAAAATCTAGAATTTAAAATAGATAATTATAATTCTAATGCATTTCAAAAACTTCATGTTAGATTAAAAAATGAAATAGTTAATTCTGGTATTAAAAATATTGATGTTACGAAAGAAACAGGAAAATATATTGAGCCAAGTGAATTTAAAGAAATACTAAATAATGAACCAAAAGATACTATTATATTAGATGTGAGATCAAATTATGAACATGAAATTGGAAAATTTAAAAATGCAATTACTTTAGATCTTGAAAATTTTAGATTTTTTTCTGATAAAATTGATGAAATAGAAAAGACAATTGATAAATCTAAAAAAGTAATTACCTATTGTACTGGAGGAATAAAATGTGAGAAGGCTAGTTCCTTTTTAATTAAGAAAGGTTTTAAAAATGTTTATCAGTTACATGGGGGAATTATTAAGTATGGAATAGAAGAAGGGGGAGAAAATTTCCATGGAAAATGCTATGTTTTTGATAATAGAATTGTAAAGGATATTAATAAGATAAATCCAACTGTTATAAGTAAATGCTTAGTTACTGGAGAAAAAACGGATAGAATGGTTAATTGTGCTAATGCTGAGTGTAATAAACATTTTCCTTTGTCTGAAAAGGGTGCTGAGAAGTTTAAAGGATGTTGCTCAAAAGAATGTATGCTTAGTCCAAAGATAAGAAAATATGATGGAACAGGATTTTATCAAAGAAAGATGAATGGTTATAATCCATATATAGGTTATAGAAATAAATCGAGTATGAAAAAAGATTAAATTTTATTCCCATATGATATTTTCTGATGATTCATACCATTCAATGTAGTTTGATTCATATATTTTATCAATTTCATTTCTTTTAATTTTCATTGTTGGTGTTAGTACACCATTTTCTGTGGTCCATTGATTTTTAACTATTATTACTTTTTTAATTTTTTCATGTTTTTCAATTTGTTTATTGATCTCTTCAAGAGTATTTGTTAAACTAATTTTAAGATCACTCTGTTTGACTTCGTTAGCAGAATCGGAAAGAACTACTAAAGCGATTGGTTGATCTAGATTCATACCTACTACACAAATTTGTTCTATATTTTTGTTTTTGCTGAATTTCATTTCTATTGGATTTGGAGCAACATATTTTCCTTTTGATGTTTTGAAAATATCTTTTACTCTACCAGTAATTTTTAAATAGCCTTTTTCATCTATTTCTCCTTTATCTCCAGTATATAAATATCCATTTTTAATAACTTCAGCAGTTTTTTTAGGATCCTTATAATACCCTTCCATAATACATTCATTTTTCATTATTACTTCACCTTCTTTAGTTATTTTAACATCCGTATTTGGCATAGCTTTTCCAACAAATCCAAATTTTACATTTTCAGGATAGTTACCATGAGAACAAGCAGAATTTTCTGACATACCATAAGCTTCATAGATTAATATTCCAAGTTTATTGTACCATTCAAGAGTTGAGATAGGAATAGCTGCTGCACCTGTGATACATATTCTTGCACAATTCAATCCTAAAGCCTTTTTTAATATATTTTTAAAGAGTTTGTTTATAAGTGGGATTGATAATAATAAATCAAGTCTTTTCTGTGGAAATTTTGAGAGAATTCCCATCATGAATTTTGTATAGATTCTTGGTACACCAAAAAATATAGTAGGCTTAGTGTATTTGAGATTATTAGAAAAAGTATCTAATGATTCTGCAAAGCTAATAGTACCACCAGAAAAAATTCCACCAAATTCTACTAGTGCTCTTTCTGCGATATGTGATAGGGGAAGATAAGAAAACCATCTTTCAGATTCTTTTAAAGGAACGAGTTTATTTAAGTTTTGTGTAGCCAATGAGGCAGCATTATAACTTAGAACAACACCTTTTGGTATTCCTGTGGTTCCTGAAGTATAAATTATTGTTAGAATATTTTCAAGACTATTATTAGGACTTGAATTTATAGGTTTATTACTTTTTAAAAGTTCATCCCATGTTACCATGTCTTCAGCATTAGACAGGTTATAATAACCAAAATTTATAGAATGAATATTTTTTGGGATACCGCTTTTAATATTTTTCCAATCAGATTCCTCTAATTTACCCACAAAAATAGCTTTTGATTCACTGTGATCAAGAATATATTTTGTCGTTTCTCCATTTACATTTGCATATATAGGTACAGATATATGACCAGACATCATAATGGCAAGATCTGCTATAATCCAGTGAGCACAATTTTTTGAAATTATTGCTATTTTAGATTTTTTGGCTAGATTTAAGCTATTTATATAACTACATATTTGCCTCGCTTCTTGACCAACCCTTTCCCAAGAGTATTGATTATAATTACCATTAATTGGTTGAATTAAAAATTCTTTAGTTGGTTTATTCTTTTCCCATTTATAAAAGTTATCTAATGGTGTTTTTAGTGATTTATTCAACATGGAAAATTAAATTAAATAGCCCATGTTTTACCAACTTCATCAAATGGTATACATCCTTTATATGATCCTAAAACTACTGATGGACCATTATATTTTAATACTTTAGTAGCACCAATTTCAGAATTAAAATAAGATGTTATTACTGATGATTTGAGTGACATGTATATGATTCGTATTTCTGAATGTTTATTTTTTTGAATTAAATTAAGCATTTTTGTTTTTTCCAATAAATTAGATTCAAAAAAAGGTTTTGAAGATTTAGATGAATTATTGTTTAAGAAATGATTAAGTTTTTTAAGTCCATTTCTAAATTTAGATATATTTTTTTCCTCTAAAACATTAAAAACATAAGTCTCTATTTCCAATGGAACACCCACAGCTAAAGCGCCAGGAAATTCTGTATTTGGTATTATAGTATTAGCTAATTCTGAAAGAAAAAATGCTTCATTATCATTTAAGTATTTAGGATTCCATCCTAATTCTTTTGAGGGATTGCTACATGAATTTAAAAGAATTGATCCAGTGGGAATAGCTAAAGTTCCAGATATGAATAAAGATACATTTTTTAGAGCTTCTCTTCTTTTCATAGTTTATAAATTTCCTTTTTTAAATTCATTTATAGCATAGTTTGCTGCTCTAGCAGTTATGGCCATATACGTTATTGATGGGTTGACACAACTTGCAGATGTCATACATGCACCATCAGTCACAAAAACATTTTTAGCTGAATGAACTTGATTCCATTTATTAAGAATTGATGTTTTTGGATCTTTTCCCATTCTTGCAGTTCCCATTTCATGAATTCCATTTCCCATGCTATAAAAATTATCGTATGGTGTAACATCTTTAAATCCACATGATTCAAGCATTTCAGCAGCAGAATCTTTCATGTCTACTCTCATTTTTAGTTCATTTTCTTTAATTTCTGTTTCAAATACAACAGTTGGCATTCCCCATTTATCTAATTTTTTATAATCTAGATACATTTTATTATCATGATATGGTAATATTTCACCGAATGCTAATAGATTCATTCCCCATTCTCCTGGCTTAATGGCTGTATTAATTAAATCTTCTCCAGTCAGTCCTTCTTCAGCTGCTCTGTACCAACCACTTCTACTTGCTCCACCTTGATAGCCATATCCTCTTAAAAAGTTCATTTTATTTTTACCTATATTTCTAAATCTAGCTAAATAACCACTATTTGGTCTTCTTCCATGGTAATATGAATCTTCATATCCATCCATTTTTGCGCGAGCTCCTGCTTTAAAGTGATGATCCATTAAGTTATGACCTAATTGTTCAGAGTCATTACCAAATCCATTAGGAAATCTTTTCGATTTTGAATTCATCATAATTAAAGTCGAATTGATTGCAGAAGCATTTAAAAATATAATTTTAGAGAAATATTCTTTCATTTCAAGTGTTTCAGAGTCAATAACTCTAACCCCTATAGCTTTATTTTTTTCATCATCATAGATTATAGAATGAACTATTGAATTTGCTCTTAGCTTCATATTTGTTGTTGCTTCAGCTGCTGGTAAAGTTGATGCATTAGAGCTGAAATAACCTCCATATGGACATCCTCTAATACATAAATTTCTACTCTGACACTGACCTCTTCCATTATGAGGCTTGGTTAAATGAGCAACTCTTCCTATTGTATATACTCTTCCTTTAAAATTCTTGGAAAGATTTGCTCTAAAGTCCTTTTCTACACAGTTCATTTCCATAGGGGGTAAAAATTTTCCATCAGGGAGTTGAGGTAATCCTTCTTTCATACCGGTTATACCTATAAAATTTTCAACATGATCATACCATTTTTCTATGTCTTTATATCTTATAGGCCAATCGATTGCTATTCCTTCTTTAGCATTTGCGGCAAAATCAGTATCACTCCATCTATATACATGTCTACCCCATACTAATGATCTTCCTCCCACATGATAACCTCTTATCCAATCAAATGCACCTTTAGCTTCAGTGTATGGTTGTTCTGTATCTTTAACCCACCAGTGTTTTGTAGATTGTTTTACTGTATATCCAGTTCTTAATTGAATTTGATAATCTTTTCTTTCTCTTGTAGTTAATTGATCTCTATACGGAAGTTCCCATGAATGTTTATTCATTGTGGGATAATCTGTTACGTGTTTAACGTTTCTTCCTCTTTCAAGTACTAATGTTTTTAATCCTCCTTCTGTTAATTCCTTGGCAGCCCATCCTCCACTTATTCCTGTTCCTACTACTATTGCATCATACGAATTTTCTTGAACTGCTTTTGTGTTGATGTTCATGATTAGTTAGTTTACACTCAATATTAATTAAATATTATTTATTTATATAAACTTATTCTGTGTTTTCTATTTATTTATATATGCTTCTGCTAAGTCATCCAGTTTATATAAGTACTATGAGTATTTCTATAACTGGTAAAAAAATAGATTTTGTTATGAAATTGTATTTTGATGATATAGAAGATGCCTTAAGATTAAAAAATGGTTTTTCAATTTCAATTGATGAAAATCAAAAATTGAATTCAAATTATGAATATGTAGAGGAATACATTAGTGAAAATTTTAAAATTTATTTTAATTCTGAAAAAGTAGATTTAATTTTTTTAGATAAAAAAATTATTAATGATGTTT
>JAYZHG010000059.1:0-11258 GCA_036166735.1 Bacteroidota bacterium
AAAATACGACACAACTCATGGTAGATTTGATGGTTCAGTCTCTGTTAATAGAAACAATCTTGAAGTAAATGGTAAAAAAATAAGAGTTACCAATGAAAAAGATCCTTCAAAATTAAACTGGTCTGAAGTCGAAGCTGAATATGTTATAGAATCAACTGGACTATTTCTAACTAAAGATTCTGCAAAAGGTCATATCAAATCAGGAGCTAAAAAAGTAATCATGTCTGCTCCATCAAAAGATGATACTCCAATGTTTGTTATGGGAGTAAATAATAAACAATACAAAAGTGATATGGATTTTGTGTCAAACGCATCTTGTACAACAAATTGTCTAGCTCCTCTAGCAAAAGTATTACATGATAATTTTGGAATAGTTAATGGTCTTATGACTACTGTTCATGCAACAACTGCATCTCAAAAAATTGTGGACGGTCCATCAACAAAAGATTGGAGAGGTGGTAGAGCTGCATTTGCTAATATAATTCCTTCCTCTACTGGAGCTGCAAAAGCAGTAGGTAAAATAATACCAGAACTTGATGGAAAACTTACAGGAATGGCATTTAGAGTTCCTATAATTGATGTTTCAGTTATAGATCTTACTGTAAATCTAAAGTCATCTACTAACTATGAAAATATATGCTTAGCAATGAAAAATGCTTCAGAAAATGATCTTAAAGGAATTATGGGATATACTGAAGAAGATGTTGTTTCCACAGACTTTATAGGAGATTCTAGAACATCAATTTTTGATGCCGGAGCTGGCATAATGCTTAACGATAAGTTTGTTAAAGTCGTAAGTTGGTATGATAATGAATGGGGATACTCTTCAAAAATAGTTGAGTTAATTAAACATATGAATTCTGTCGATAACTAGATAATAGAAATACCCATATCCTTCATTTCTTTAAAAGCTATCTCTGTTGTTTGAACAGAAATCCCTCTAACACAAGAACATAGTACTTTAGTCTTAAAACCTTCATTATAAGCATCAATAGAAGAATATTTGACACAATAATCTGTTGCTAACCCAACTATATCAACCTGATTAATATTACTTTTTTTAAGAAAATTAGATAAGCCTGTAGATCTAATTTTTCCATTATCATAAAATCCACTATAGCTGTCTATATCAGAATCAACTCCCTTATAAAAGATTTTATGAATTTTATGAGAATCTAATTTTTTAGGAAATTCTGATCCTTTAGAATCTTTAATACAATGATCTGGCCATAACATTTGATCTAAATTATTAATTTTAATTATTTGACCGACATTTTTATTTTTATGATTGGAAGCAAAGCTAATATGATCCTTTGGATGCCAGTCCTTAGTTGCAACAACTATATTATAATTATCCATAATAGAATTGACATTATCTATTATTTCATCTCCCTTTGGTACTTCCAGTGATCCTCCTGACAAAAAATCATTTTGAATATCAATTAAAATCAATGCATTCATAATTTTCTCAAATTAAGAATCATATCATTTTTTTCATGATACAATTTCTTTTCTAGGCCTACTTTATATAAATGAGGATTATGTAACCTTTTAATTGAATTATCAATCTTATCTAATTCACTAGACAATAATTTTTTTATTTTTAAAATTGAAGGATTCTTATAAACAAGTTTACCATTTCTAAAAATTCGAACTAACAATTTAATATGTTTAATATTTTTTGAAAATCTCTTAACTTTAGTTGAATCATGAGGATGTATCATTGTAGAATTTGGATTTTTAATTAATTCATCTACGATCATATCACCATCATATTTTCCTTCATGAATATATCTATGTACCTGTAAAATACCTGGATTATTAATTTTAATTTTTTGCTCTGAAAGCTTAATCTTCTTAATCCAAGATTTATTTTCTTTAATTGCAGATAGTTTATATACAAGCCCAAGAGATGGATTGTCATATCCTGTTACAAGTCTGGTCCCTATTCCCCAAACTGTTACTTTAGATTTTTGTTGTTTTAAACTTGATAAAATAAATTCATCTATATCATTACTTGCAATAATTTTAACATCCTCAAAACCATTTTTATCAAGCAATTTTCTAGATTTTTTACTTAGATACGATAAATCTCCAGAATCAATTCTTATTCCTAATAATTTTTTATTTATTTTTTTTAATTCTCTACCAACTTCAATTGCTTTTTCTACTCCTTTAAGCGTGTCATAAGTATCAACAAGTAAAATACAATTATCAGGCATTACTTCAGAAAAAGCTCTAAATGCTTCAATTTCGGAATCGTGAGATAAAATCCAGCTATGAGATTGTGTTCCACTTACTGGAATATTAAAAATTTTACCAGCCAAAACATTAGAAGTACTAGAACAACCCCCAATATATGAGGCTCTACTTGCTGCAAGAGCACCATCAATACCCTGAGCTCTTCTTAACCCAAACTCAAAGATTGGATCCCCAGAAGATACTACATTCATTCTACAAGCTTTAGTAGCAATAAGAGTTTGAAAATTTAAAATATTAACTATAGCTGATTCTATAAGCTGACACTGATACAATGGACCTTTAACTCTAAATATTGGCTCATTAGGAAATACCAATCTTCCCTCTTCTACTGCATCAACATCACATTTAAACTTAAAAGATTTTAAAAATTTTAAAAATTCATCATCAAAAATCTTTTTGTTATTACCTGCCTTAAGTTTTTTTAAATATTTTAAGTCATCATCAGTAAATTTGATATTTTTTAAAAAATCTATCACATATTCTAAACCACAAAACACAGCATATCCTGATTTAAACGGTCTCTCTCTAAAAAATACATTAAAACAAGCTTCTTTATTATGAATTTTTTTTTTCCAATAACCATACGTCATAGTCAACTGATAAAAATCAGTTAACAATGAAAGAGAGCCTCTATAAATTTTACTTATCATTACTATGTAAAGCTACATTAAAAACAACACCAAAAATAACAAGGAACATACCTAAATAAACCAAAAAAGTAAAAGATTCATTAAAGAAAAAATTACCAATAGCTATAACAAATAATATTTCCGTATAACTAACTATTGAAACTGTAGCAACCTTTTCATGTTGATAAGATCTAGTCATAAAATATTGAGCAAATTGAGTAAATATCCCTATAGAAATTAAAATGAAATAATCATATAAAGATGGGTGAACCCAATTAAAATAACTTATAATACCACCTATTGGAAAAGCTATCATTGGAAAATATATCATGAGCACCAATGAATGTTCTTTATCTCTTAAATATCTTATTATATTATAAGCAAAAGCTGCAAAAAGACTACCAGATGCACCTATAATTACACTTTCAATTGTTACTCTTGAATCAAATCCTTGAATCAATAAAATTCCTGAAAAAGCAACAAAAAGAAGAAACCATTGAAAAAAAGACATTTTTTCCTTTAAAACTAATACACCAACAATACTTGTGAATAATGGAGTTAAATAGATTAAAGTTGAAGCAGTAGCCAATGGAATATTCTGAAGAATAATAAAATAAAGGTACAGACCAGCTGTACCACACAAACCTCTTAAAATAAGTAAAAATCTATTATTTCCAAAAATTGAAATACGTTTTCTTCTAAGTAAAAAAAAAGTTATAAAAAAAGATATAATGCATCGAAAAAATACAATTTCCATAGGAGGAATATGGGGTAGCATTTTTACACCAATTTTAACAACCATAAAAAAAATGGTTGCAAAAAACATAAAGTATATTCCTCTACTCAATTTAATTTAATTCTACCATCTTTAATAGTATATGAATAATCTGATATTTTTAAAAAATCTTTATTATGAGTTACAATAACAAAAGTTTGATTATATTCCTTATTCAGC
Source organism: Bacteroidota bacterium (assembly GCA_036166735.1). Lineage (GTDB taxonomy): Bacteria > Bacteroidota > Bacteroidia > Cytophagales > MED-G16 > JAPYTU01. Next base: position 3,847 of record JAYZHG010000059.1, read on the forward strand.
TTTTTAATCATTTTAATAAGATTTTGAGAGTTTTCAGAATCAAGATTTCCAGTGGGTTCATCTGCAAAAACTATATCTGGTGAATTAATCAAAGATCTGGCTATTGCAACTCTTTGCTGCTCTCCTCCTGATAATTCATTAGGTTTATGATTTAGACGATCAAATAAGTCAAGTTTTTCTAATATTTCTTTAGCTTTTATTTTAATTTTTTCTCTATCTGAACTTGAAATTAATGCAGGAATAGACACATTTTCTAAGACTGAAAATTCAGATAATAAATTATGAAATTGAAAAATAAATCCAATTTTTTTATTCCTAAAATTGGATAAATCATCACCTTTTAATTCATCAAGTTTTTTATTATCAAATAAAACTTTTCCATTAGTAGCTTTATCTAATGTGCTTAAGATATAAAGAAGAGTAGATTTTCCTGCACCAGATTTACCTACTATTGAAACTATTTTTCCTCTCTCAATTTCAATATTTATATCCTTTAAGACCTCTAGATTATCAAATGATTTATAAATATTTATTCCTGTTAACATAGAACAAATTTAAATAATTAAATACCTAACTCTTAATATTATATTATTTAACATTTGATATATATTTTAATATAGTATAGTTTCGTAACTGTTATGAATATACATGAATACCAAGCCAAAGAAATTCTAAAATCCTTCAATGTGAAAATACAAAATGGACATGTTATTTCTTCTCCAATTGAAGCTTTAAAAGCAGCTAAAAAAATGCAAAAAAATCTAAAATCCAAAATTTTTGTCTTAAAAGCACAAATTCATGCTGGAGGTAGAGGAAAAGGTGTAATAAAAGAAACAGGATCCAAAGGAGTCGTAATAGTAAAACACATAGATCAAATAAGGGAAAAAGCAAAAAATATACTTGGTGGAACTCTTGTAACACAACAGACTGGTGAAAAAGGAAAAGTAGTTAATAAATTATTAATTGCAGAAGATGTTTACTATCCAGGAAATTCTGAAATTAAAGAATATTATTTAGGAATATTACTAGATAGAGTAAAAGGTTGTAATGTTATAATGGCTTCTACAGAAGGAGGAGTAGAAATTGAAAAAGTAGCAGAAGAAACTCCTGAAAAAATAATAAAAGAATGGATTGATCCTAAAATTGGTCTTCAAATAAATCAAGTTAAAAAAATTGCATTTGCACTTAATTTAAAAGGAAATGCACAAAAAGAAATGATTAAATTCATACATTCTCTATACGATGCATATGAAAACATTGATGCATCAATGTTTGAAATAAATCCAGTTTTAAAAACTTCAGACGATCAAATTCTCGCTGTCGATGCAAAAGTAAATATTGATGATAATGCACTTTTTAGACATAAAGATATTGAGTTGCTAAGAGATTTAACCGAAGAAGATCCTGCTGAAATAGAGGCTAAAAAATCGAATTTGAGTTATGTCAAGCTTGACGGAAATGTAGGCTGCATGGTAAATGGTGCCGGACTTGCAATGGCAACTATGGATATTATAAAATTGTCTGGTGGTGATCCAGCTAATTTTCTTGATGTTGGAGGTACTGCAAATGCAAAAACTGTTGAAGCTGGATTTAGAATAATTTTAAAAGATTCTAATGTTAAAGCAATACTTCTAAACATTTTTGGAGGAATAGTTCGATGTGATCGTGTAGCAAATGGTGTCGTTCAAGCATATAAAAATATTGGCAAAATTAATATACCAATCATTGTTAGACTTCAAGGAACTAATTCAAAAGAAGCTGCAGAAATTATAAATAACTCTGGTTTAAAAGTATTTTCTGCAATTACTCTCCAAGATGCAGCAAACAAAATAAATGATATTCTTTAAGATATATAAATGCGTTAGTAGTTCAACTGGATAGAATATCAGATTTCGGCTCTGAAGGTTGAGGGTTCGAATCCTTCCTAACGCACAAAAAAACGCACTTTATTATAATATAATAATCATATATATTTGCTCAAAAAATATAGTAGATGAAAAAGAAAATTAATTTTATTATTCTTTTACTAATAACAATATCTTTAGTTTATTTATTAAATAATCCTACACATAATACTCCTCCATTAGGTAAATTTTTAAATCCATATTCTGGCTTTTGGCTAAATGGAGAAACAGACCAAAATATGGTTTTAGATAAAATAAACTTAAAAAATTTAGAAGATGAAGTGATTGTTCAATATGATAGTTTATTAATACCTCATATATACGCTAAAACAGATAAAGACTTATTCTATACACAAGGCTATTTAACAGCATTACATAGACTCTGGCAGATGGAATTTCAAATTAAGGAAGTATCTGGAGAATTAAGTGAAATTTTTGGTAGTAAAACATTATATAAAGACAGATCACAAAGAAGAAAAGGAATAGTTTACGCTGCAAAAAGAACCCTTGAGGAATCAAAAAAAGATATTAAAACTTATAACTTATTAAATGCATATGTAGATGGAATAAATGACTATATAGAAACACTTTCTTATAAAGATTATCCAATAGAATATAAAATTTTAAACTATAAACCTGAAAAATGGACTTTACTAAAATGTTTTCTTTTAATGGAACAAATGTCTGATATGTTATCAATGGGAGACATGGACATTGAAGACACATATTTAGTCAATACCATTGGCATAGAAAAATATAATCTTCTTTTTCCAGAATATACCAATGATTTAGAACCTGTTATTCCTAAAGGAACAAAATTTAATTTTTATAATAAAAATAAATATATCACAAACAATACTATTGTAAAAGATATAAATATTGATATAATGAATAAGCCAAATAAATACATTGGAAGTAACAACTTTGCTATTTCTCCAACAAAATCAAAAGATGGTAGTAGTTATCTTGCTAGTCAACCAGACTTATCATTAAATCTTCCATCAATCTGGTATATTATCCACTTAAATTCTTCAAATTTTAATACCATGGGTGCATCTCTTCCAGGAGCTCCAGGAATTATTATAGGATTTAACGATAACATTGCGTGGGGAGAGACCAACGCAAAAAGAGACGTTGTAGATTGGTATAAAATAGAATTTAAAGATAGTAAAAGGAAAGAGTATAAATATGGAAATAAATGGTTAAAAACTGAAAAAATTATTGAAAAGATAAAAATAAAAGGTGAAAATACATTTTATGATACGGTAGTATACACACACTATGGACCAGTTGTATATGATAAAAACTTCAATTCAAATACTAATAAGATAAATTTAGCCATGCGATGGATAGCACATGATTCTTCTATTGAGTACAAAACTTTTATTGAATTAAATAAAGCAAAAAATATAAATGATATTCATAAAGCACTAGAACATTTTGATGGACCAGCTCAAAATTTTGCTTATGCTACAAAACACGGTAATATAGGTTTAACTATTGCTGGGAAATTTCCAATAAAATGGGAAAAACAAGGAAAATTTATTTTAAATGGCTCCAATCCTGAACATGAATGGCAAGGCATGATACCCTATGAACACGTATTGCAATATCAAAATCCAAAAAATGGATTTGTTAGTTCTGCAAATCAACACCCAGTAGATAAAAACTACCCTTACTATTATTATGATTTTAGCTATGAAAACTATCGTAACAGAAGACTCAACGATAGACTCAAATCAATAAATCTTATAACTCTAAATGACATAAAAAAAATTCAAAATGATAATTTTAGTTATAAAGCATATGAAATATTACCAATATTATTATCAGAAATTGACACACTTTCACTTGACTCTACACTAGAAAAATATTTCAATAAACTATCCAATTGGGATTACTTCTCAAATACTAATAACGAATCTCCAGCTATTTTTGTAACATGGTGGAAAATATTTAAAGAAAAATTATGGGACGAATTTGATACACTAAAATATAGCTACAGAAAACCAAATTCTTATAACACATATTTACTAATAAAAGAAAATAAAGATCTAGAATATTATGATATTTTAAAAACAAACAAAAAAGAAAATTTATCTGACTTAGTAAACTATACTTACAAACTTTCTATCGACTCATTAGAAAATTGGAAAAAAAATAATAAAAATAAACTTAATTGGAAAGACTATAAAAACACTACAATTAAACACCTTTTAAATATCAAAAGCTTTAGTAAATCTAGTGTTGACATAGGAGGATACAATAATATAATTAATGCAGCCAGTGAAGATCATGGTCCTTCTTGGAGAATGATAGTTAAATTAAACAAAATAAAAACTGAAGCATGGGGTGTTTACCCTGGTGGTCAATCAGGAAATCCTGGAAATAGTAATTATTTTAGTTTAATTGATGACTGGGGCCATGGAATTTATAAAAAATTACTCTTTAATAATAATTATATTGATAATAGAAAAAACATTATTTACGAAAAAAAATTTAATAATTAAATGAACTTTTTAATTAGAATATTAATTAATGGAATAAGTGCATATTACTTTATTAGTTTTTTACCTTGGTGGAGCATTATATTCATTCCTTTCTTATTAGGATATTTTATAAATGAAAATTATTTTAATCATTTTCTTAGTGGTTTTATAGGTATTGGAATTGCATGGATATTTTTAATAATAAACCTTAACAGTGGAAGTGAATCCATAATTTCAGAAAAAATAATTCAAATATTAAATGTTGAGAGCATAAACATATTAACTATTTACTCAAGTATAATTGGTGGTTGTATTGGAGGATTTGCATCAATTACTGGACTTTCTTTGAAAAGAATTTTTATAAAAACTAAACCTAGAAAAAAATTTAATTTTTAATTTAAAACAAAATCTAAAATCTCTTTATCAAGAGGATTAATAGAAGAAGAATAAACACCTTCAAGCTTACCATTTTTACTTACTAAATACTTAAAAAAATTCCATCTAGGAGATTTATCATTCCAACCATTTCTTTCAGAAGAAGATAACCATTTATAAACAGGATGAGAATTTTTTCCTCTTACATCAGTTTTTTCAAAAATTTGAAACTCAATACCATATTTTGATTCACAAAATTCTATAATTTCATCATTTGATCCAGGTTCTTGAAAACCAAAATTATTGGAAGGAAAAGCAAGAATGGTTACTTTATCACTATACTTATTATGTAATACTTGAAGATCTTCATACTGTGGAGTATAACCACATTTTGATGCTACATTAACTATTAAAATTTTTTTTCCTTTATACTGAGAAAAATTTATAATTTCACCATCAATTGATTTTGCGGTAAGATTATAAAAATCTTCACCATAAGAATTTAAAACCACATCATCAGGTGCAATATCATGGACATTTAACATAGTATTCCTAAAGGCATACATACCTACAACTAAAAAAGAAATTATTATAATTATTGTTATTTTCATCACATTCTATTTGGCAATTTTATGTTTAAAAGATCAAATGCGCTTTTTATTATTTTAGAAACCATATATGATAACGCAATTTTAAATAAAGTTGTTACATCTTTATTACCATTGAATATTTTATCTTCTTGATAAAAATTATTATATAATTTAGATAATTCATAAACATACTTTGCAATAACTGCAGGAGAATACATATCAGAAGATAATCTAATAGTATCAGAAAAAAGATATACATGATTTATTATTTTCTTTTGAATATTTGTCAATTGAAAATTCTTTGATAAATCAATATTCTTATAATCTAAATTTAAAGAATCACCTCTTTTTATTAAAGATAATATCCTAGCATATGTATACTGAATAAATGGACCAGTATTTCCCTGAAAATCAATAGACTCTTCTGGATCAAATAACATCCTTTTTTTTGGATCAACTTTTAATAAAAAATACTTAAGAGCACCGATGGCAATTATATTATATAAATCTTCTGAATTATCATTTTGAAAATCATCTAATTTACCAAGTTCATTAGTTCTTTGTTTTGCGGTTTGGATCATATTATCTATTAATTGATCAGCATCAACTACTCTACCCTCTCTAGACTTCATTTTACCGCTGGGTAAATCAATCATTCCATATGATAAATGAAAACACTCTTTTGCCCAATTATAATTTAACTTCTCAAGAATTTTAAATAAAATTTTAAAATGATAATCTTGTTCACTACCAACCGTATAAATCTGTTTTGTGATTTTAGGAAAATCTTCAAATCTTTTTATCGCAGTACCTATGTCTTGAGTCATATATACAGAAGTTCCATCACTCCTCAATAATATTTTTTTATCATAACCATCTTCTGTTAAATCAACCCAGACAGAATTATCTTTCTCTTTATAAAAAGTTTTCTTTTTAAGACCCTTCTCTATCTGATTTTTACCAAGTAAATAAGTTTCGGATTCATAATAATTTTTATCAAAACTTACATCAATCAAATCATAAGTGCTTTGAAACCCTTCATAAACCCAACCATTCATTTTTTTCCATAACGCAACGGTCTGATTTTCTTTATTTTCCCATTTCAAAAGCACATCTTTTGCCATTTTCATTATATCTGTAGATACGTTTGCCTCTTCTTCATTAATTCCATTACTAACTAATTTAGCAGCCTGTTTTTTATGTTCATTTTCAAACATTATATAAAACTTACCTACAAATTTATCGCCCTTCGTACCACTGGATTTAGGAGTTTCATTATTTCCGAATAAATTCCATGCAACCATAGACTTACATATATGAATTCCTCTATCATTTATAATTTGTACTTTATGAACTTTATAACCATTAGCCTCTAAAATTTTAGAAAGCGAATAACCCAAAAATATATTTCTCATATGACCTAAATGAAGTGGTTTATTTGTATTTGGTGATGAAAACTCTACCATAACTTCTTTTCCTGAACTACTCTTATAACCCCATGATTTATGGTCATTAATGTAATTAAAAATAGAAATTAAATAATTATCTGATAGATCAAAATTTAAAAATCCTTTAACTACATTAAAATCAGAAATTATGCTAGAATTAACTTTTAAATATTCACCTAACTTTTCACCTATATGTTCAGGTTTCTGTTTTAAATTAGATGTATGAGGAAAAATTATAAACGTATAAAATCCATCATAATTTTTAATAGTTTCTTCTAAAGTGATATTTTCTAAATCACATTCATAAGCAAAAATTACTTTAAGAGCAGATTGAATTTCAAGTTTAATATCATTTAAAATATTCATGACCTTACAAAAATTAAATTAAAAGGAGGATTATCATAATATTTATTACATTATGTTTGAAAAAAATTGATATTTTTAAAAAAAAAGCAAGAAATGACAGATAGCGTTGTTATTATTCCTACATATAATGAAATCGGTAATATTAAAAATACCTTGAATAAAATTGAAAATTTAAGCGTCAATTTTAATATAATTATTGTTGATGATAACTCTCCAGATGGAACAGCCAAACTGGTTAAT
>JAYZHG010000060.1:0-6062 GCA_036166735.1 Bacteroidota bacterium
GAGATAGCTAGAAGAGAAAGAATGAAAAATTAGTTAAGTTATTCGTGTTGAAAATAAATTAAGAAATGATTATTATTTCTTAATTTTATAAAAAATTACAAATGATGGAATCAAATACAATTAATTACAAAGAAGAAATTTTAAAAAGTGGGATTATGCTTGCTGGTGTTTCTATTATTCTGACTATGCTAACCTATATGATTAATGTTGAACTTATGGTAGAGTGGTGGTTTGGGATTTTAAGTCTAATTATATCTGTGGGTTTATTAATATATCTTGGAATTAATTATAGAAATAGTATAGGTGGAATTTTGTCGTATGGCAACGCTTTAAAATATTCTATTTTGGTAATGATGGTATCATATGTAATTGGGATATGCTTTCAGATTTTGTTGTATACTGTTATAGATCCAGACTTACCAGAAGTAATGACAGATTTATCAATTGAAAAAAGTGTTGAAATGATGGAGAATTTTGGCGCTCCTCAAGAAACAATAGATGCATCAATTCCAGCCATTGAAGAAGCAATAAAAAATTCGACGACTCCATCTGGTATTTTAAAATCTAGTCCTTGGGGATTATTATTTGTAGGATTGTTTTCTTTATTTACAGCAATTTTTATTAAAAGAAATGAACCCGTCTCTGATCGCATGAATTAAATTAAATTTTTAAAAATATAGTTTAGTTCAGAGGCAATCTTTAAACAAATAGCATCATATTTTTTTTCTTCATTAACAGTGCCATCATATATTTTAGGATCTTGAAAATACAGTTTTAAATTTAATGATACTCTTAAAGTAATGGGGCATGAAGCGTCAGCATCAGAACATGTCATTATAGAAATAAAATTTATATTTTCAATTTCTTTTAACAGTTTAGATGAAAGATTTATTTTTCGGTTATTGTAATTTATTTGATAGGATGATTTTTTTTTTTGAAACATTAAATCCTATCCTTTTTATTGATTCTATAACTTGGAAGTATACTTTTGTCTTAATCATCCCTGCTGAATAGATATTAATTTGTTTGTTGTAATGAATGGCTAGAATTTCTCCCCAAAATTGAGCAAATTGACTTCTTCTGGAGTTGTGATTACAAATAAATACTAAATTTAATTTTCTTTTTTGAGTAAAAGAATTAATCCCATCTATAATGGTATGTAGTCTTTTTTTGGATTCATCATTAGGTTTAAATTTTTCAATTTTTGAAATGTATTTTTTTATTATCATGAAATTTTAATTTTCTAGTATTTTAACAATTTTTTGCATCATTTTATCGATTTCTAAGGTTATTTAATAGTTAAATTTGCAAAAATTATTTTTATGTCAAAAAATTATAATAAAATTCAAAATGTATTTGAGGAGGTGGGAAAAATTGTAGTAGGTCAGGATTATATGGTGAGAAGATTAATGATGGGTCTTTTTACTCAGGGTCATATCCTTCTTGAGGGTGTCCCTGGTCTTGCAAAAACACTCACTATAAATACCCTTGCTAATGTGTTGAAGCTTGATTTTAAAAGGATTCAATTTACTCCTGATTTGTTGCCTTCAGATGTTATAGGAACTATGATTTATAATCAAAAGAAAACTACTTTTGAAGTAAAAAAAGGTCCTGTTTTTTCAAATATTATTTTAGCAGATGAAATAAATAGATCTCCGGCAAAAGTTCAATCTGCGCTCTTAGAATCAATGCAAGAAAAACAAGTTACAATAGGTGATAATACATATAAATTGGATCACCCATTTTTAGTATTAGCAACTCAAAATCCTATTGATCAAGAAGGAACATATCCACTACCTGAAGCTCAAAGAGATAGATTTATGATGAAATTAAATGTTAATTATCCATCAAAACAAGAAGAATTAAAAATAATGAGGAGAATGTCAGATTTAAATTTTAATAATAAAATAAAAACCATTCTTACAAAAAAGGATATTAATTCAATACAAAATGAAATAAATAATATTTCTCTTTCTGAGTCTATAGAGAAGTATTTAATAGAAATAGTATTTGCAACAAGAAATCCTAAATCTATTGGACTTGAGGATGCGGCTAATTATATTTCTTTTGGAGCTTCTCCTAGAGCAAGTATTAATCTTGTCCTTGCCTCTAAGGCTAATGCATTTTTTCAAAATAGAGATTATATAACTCCTGAAGATGTAAAAGAAATCGCATATGATGTATTAAATCATAGAATAATATTGAATTATGAAGCTGAGGCTGAAGGTGTTAATACGAAAGAAATTGTTATGAGTATCTTAAATAAGATTGAAATAAATAATTAATTTGATTTTATATATTATTATATGCAGCTTTAGCCTCATCTAATTCTTCATATAATTTTTCTAATGATATTTTTAAAGCTACTTTTTTAGATTCATTTTTTTGAAATAGTTTATAAAAAAACATTGAGTTTATTTCTAAATATTTAGGATTTTTGCGAATTAATTTATTTTGTTTTTTATCAATTTTTTTGATGTCGGATTCAATTTCTTTTATATAATCATTGATGTATCTTTTTTTTAGAATCTTTTTGATTGATAACAATAAATTTTTTATAATTAATTTATTTTCTTCTTCTTCTTTCTCCTTCATATCAGTCACATAAATAAAGGATCGTTTATTTTTTTTAACAATTAAACTGTTTAGTTTTAATTGTTCATTTTTATTTTTTATTGTATGCAGTAATATTTTTTTTTCTTTTGTTAATGAACCTAATTCTGAGTAAAATTTTTCTATTTCATAGGTTATAATTTTTAATGGCATTAGACACGAAAAAGATTGTGAATTATATTTTGAATCATTGAATTCTTGTTGCGATATTTCTATTTCTGAAAAAAGTATATTTGGTATTTTAATTTTTTCACCAAATGAAATTAAGGGTAGAATAATTAAAAAAATTGTATTTCTAAAAAAAGAATTTAATTGCATCATTAAATTTACAATTACGTCTTATAAATATTTGCAATAATATGAAATCTATTTTAATTTCTGGTGGTACTGGATTAATTGGAAAAAAACTTATATCTCAATTAGATATTGATTTATATAAAATCATTGTTCTTACTAGAAGAAAATCCTATATAAAAAAAGGAATTCATTTTATGAATTGGGATCCTGATAATAATAAATTGGATTTAACTAAAATAAATGAGTTAGATACGATTATCAATTTAGTAGGGGAATCTATTGATAAAAAAAGATGGACAAAAAAACAAAAATTAAATATTTATAATAGTAGAATTAAAACCACCCAATTATTATTTAGTAAAATCAAGGAATTAGAGATTTTGCCAAAACATATTATTTCAGCTTCAGCGATAGCAATTTATAAATCAAACACAAAAGAATCCCAAAAGGAAGAAAGTATATTTGAAGATGATTATTTAGCTCGAGTTGTTAAGAATTGGGAAAAAGAAAATATTAAATTTAAATCTTTAGGAATCAGAACAGTAATTTTAAGAATAGGAATTGTGTTGTCTAATCATGGAGGGATTTTAAAAAAATTATTTCCGATATTTAAATTAGGATTAGGAGTCCCTTTGGGAAGTGGGAAACAGATAATGAGTTGGATTCATATTGATGATTTGGTTAGAATGATTTTATATTGTAAAAAACATCATAATATTAGAGGATTTATAAATGCAGTTTCTCCCATTCCAGTTAGTAATAGTTGTTTTACTAATTGTTTATCTAAAACATTAGGTGTAATCAGATATCCTTCATTTGTTAAAGCGCCATCTATAATTATTAAAATTTTATTTGGTGAAGTAGCTAATGTAATTTTTAATGGCAAAAATGTATCTTCTAAAAAAATTGAAGATTTAAAATTTAAATTTTTGTATAAAAATTTAGATGATGCATTAATAGATTTTTATTGTAAAAAGTAATTTTTTAATGAAAAATCATATAGAAATATTAGGTGCTAGAGAAAATAATCTTAAGAATATAGATTTAAAGTTTAAAAAAAATAATCTTATAGTTATTACTGGAGTATCTGGTAGTGGAAAGAGTTCATTAGCATTTAATACAATTTATGCTGAAGGTCAAAGAAGGTATATGGAAAGCTTTTCTGCTTATGCAAGATCTTTTATTGGAGAAATTCAAAGGCCAGACCTTGATAAAATTAATGGTCTTTCACCTGTTATTTCGATAGAGCAAAAAACGACTTCAAAAAATCCGAGGTCTACTGTTGGAACTTTAACTGAGATATATGATTTTTTAAGACTTTTATATGCTAGAGCCTCTATAGCTTATTCTTATTTGTCTGGTAAGCGAATGATAAAACAAAATAAAGAACAAATAATTAATAGTGTAAAAAAAGATTTTTTAAATAAAACGGTTTCAATTTTAGCTCCTGTTGTTAAAAGTCGAAAGGGACATTATAAGGAATTATTTCAAAAAATTAGGAAAAAAGGATTTGCTAATGTTAGAATAGATGGAAAGATTGTTGAAATAACAAAAAATTTGCAATTGGATAGATATTCAATTCATGATATTGAAATTGTAGTAGATAAGTTGGAAATAGAAGAAAATAATAATCAGAGACTTTTAAATTCTATATCTATAGCATTAAAAAGGGGAGATGGTACGATGTATATTTTAGATAATAATAACTCTAGTTTTTATTCAAAAAACTTAGTCGATCCAAGTACAGGATTATCTTTTAATGATCCTTCGCCTAATAGTTTTTCATTTAATTCACCATATGGCTGGTGTGAATCATGTAAGGGACTAGGAATTGTTGATGAAGTTTTAAAAGATCTTATTATTGAGGATTATGATAAAAGTATAAGTAGAGGAGGTATTATTCCATTAGGTCCATATAAGGATGTCTGGATTTTTAAAAAAATACAATCTATTTTAAAAAAACACAAACTTGATATTTCTAGTCCTATAAAAGAAATACCAGAAAAAATTTTAGATATTATCTTATATGGAGATGATCATGATGTAGCTGTTAATTCAAAAAAATATCCTGGAACACTATGGTATGTAAAGTATCATGGTGTAATTGATTTTATGAAAAAAAGTAAAGATGTGAAATCTAAAAAAATTCAAGAATTTATGAATGATTTTTTTTTAAAAAAGAAATGTTCTGTATGTAATGGAGATAGATTAAAAAAAGAGTCTTTGCATTTTAAAATTAATAATAAAAATATTTCTGAATTAAATCAGATGGACATTAAAACTTTTTCAAGTTGGTTAAATAATGCTGAAAAAAAATTAAATGGAGCACAAAAAATTATTGCAAAACCTATATTTAAAGAAATATCTCAGAGAATAGAGTTCTTATTAAATTTAGGACTTACATATTTAAGTCTTGATAGACCTCTTAAATCTCTTTCAGGTGGTGAAGCTCAAAGAATTAGACTTGCAACTCAAATAGGAACCCAGTTAGTCGGTGTGTTATATATTTTAGATGAACCTAGTATAGGTTTACATCAAAGAGATAATATTAAACTCATTAAGTCATTGAAAAAGTTAAGAGATTTAGGAAACACTATTATAGTCGTGGAACATGATAGAGATATGATGTTACAAGCAGATAATATAATTGATATAGGTCCTGGTCCTGGTGTGGATGGAGGAAAAATTGTAGCTAAGGGGAATCCACAAGAATTTTTAAATTTAAAATCTCTTACTTCTAAGTTTTTGAGGAGAGAATTAGATATTAAAATTCCTATCATTAGAAGAAAAGGAAATGGAAAATTTTTAAAAATTTTTGGAGCTGAGGGAAATAATTTAAAAAAAATAAATTGTTCTATCCCTCTGGGACTTATGATATCCTTAACAGGCGTGTCGGGTAGTGGAAAATCAACATTAATTCATGAAACAATTTCTCCAATATTAAAATCTCATATAAATAAATCAAGAAAAATTCCACTTAAATATTTTTCGTGTGAAGGAAAAGAATATTTGAATAAAATAATTGAAGTAGATCAGTCTCCAATTGGAAGAACACCAAGATCAAATCCAGCAACTTATACGGGGGTTTTTACTGATATAAGAAATTTATTTGCTTCATTGCCAGAGTCTAAAATTAGAGGATTAAAACAAGG
>JAYZHG010000061.1:0-8557 GCA_036166735.1 Bacteroidota bacterium
GCTAATCTTTCTTGAAGTTTTTCCTTATCATATTCTGAAGTAGTATTTTTAATTTGTTTTTTAATTTGATTAACTCTAGCATTTATATCAGATTTTTTTCCTGCACCACTAACTATTGTAGTATTATCTTTATCTATATTAACTTTATCTGCTGTACCTAAATAATCTATTGTAGCGCTTTCAAGTTTATAACCTCTTTCTTCTGATATTACAGTTCCTCCAGTTAAAATAGCTAAATCTTCCAACATTGCTTTTCTCCTATCACCAAAACCAGGTGCTTTAACTGCAGCTACTTTTAATGCACCTCTAATTTTATTAACAACTATTGTTGCTAATGCTTCACCTTCTATGTCTTCAGCAATAATTAAAAGAGGTTTACCACTTTGAGATACTAATTCCAAGATAGGAAGTAATTCTTTCATAGCAGATATTTTTTTATCATAAATTAATATGTGAGGATTTTCTAGTTCTACTTCCATTTTATCACTATTAGTTACAAAATATGGAGACAAATAACCTCTATCAAACTGCATACCCTCGACTGTTTTTACTTCAGTTTCAGTACCTTTTGCTTCTTCGACAGTTATGACGCCATCTCTACCTACCTTATCCATTGCATTAGCAACCATGCTACCAATCTCATGATCGTTATTTGCAGAAACAGTAGCTACTTGAGAAATTTCACTTGAATCTTTAATTTCTTTAGATTGATCTTGAAGTTCAGAAACCACAACTTTAACAGCTTTGTCAATTCCTCTTTTTAAATCCATTGGATTTGCACCTGCAGCAACATTTTTAATTCCATTATTAAATATTGCTTGAGCAAGTACAGTGGCAGTTGTTGTTCCGTCACCTGCATCATCAGCAGTTTTTGAAGCTACTTCTTTAACTAATTGAGCTCCCATGTTTTCAACAGCGTCTTTTAGCTCAATTTCTTTAGCTACAGTAACACCATCCTTAGTAATTGTAGGAGCTCCAAATTTTTTATCTAGTATAACATTTCTTCCTTTTGGTCCTAATGTTACTTTTACTGCGTTAGCAAGAATATCAACTCCTTTTCTTAAATTTTCTCTTGATTCAGTATTAAAATGTATTTCTTTTGCCATAGTATTAGTTTTTTAATAATTTAAACAGTTCCAAAAATGTCTGATTCTTTCATTATTAGATAATCTACTCCATTTATGTTTAGTTCAGTTCCGGAATATTTACCATATAATACTTGATCACCCACTTTAACTGTGATTTTGTTTTCTTTTGTACCATTTCCAATAGCAATTATTTTGCCTTTTTGTGGTTTTTCTTTTGCTGTATCAGGAATAATAATACCTGATGCTGTTTTTTCTTCAGCTGTAGCTGGTTCAACAAGAACTCTATCTGCTAAAGGTTTAAAATTTATTTTTGCCATTTAATTAAAATTTAAAAATTCAAAATATTATAATACATAAACTGTGCCACATTATATTATTTATTAATAATGGACAAATTGTCAAAAAAATTTGAAAAATTGACAGTTAAATTAATGAGTCTATTGCAGAATCATTTAGTCCTTCTATTTCATTTGGTATACTAGGTGGTAAACTAGTTTGCTCATTAGCTCTATTTATATTAGGGGAAACATTTTCAACATTTGTGTCTGGTGATTCTATAAAAACATTAGTTAATAGTGTTAATAAAACTATTGTAATAGCAAGTGTCCATGTGATATTTTCTAATAGATTATTTGTTTTTTGAACTCCCATATATTGATTAGAACTACCTCCACCAAATTGAGAAGATAAACCTCCACCTTTAGAATTTTGTACTAATATTACTAAAATTAGTAAAACAGCTATAAAAATTATAATACCAACTATAATTGAGTACATTTATTAATTATTTAGTTCTTCAATTTTTTTTGCAAAGTAAGCTTTTTTTTCTGAATTTTTTAAGATTAATTTTTTATAAATTTTTATTGCTTTATTTGGCTTATTTTGTTTTATAAGAATTTTGGCTAAATTTTCTGATTCAAAATTTAAAATATTATTTTTATTTTTTGATAAATCAATAGATTTTTTATCAAATTTTTTTTTTCTTTTTATTTTTGGATCATTTTTAATAAAATTATCAATTATAAAATTTTGATTTATAAAATTACTATCTATATAAGTTTTTAGATATTTTCTATTTGGATGCCTAATTGCTAATGAATTAAGATGCATTTTATAATTGTTGTGATTTGATCTTTGTAAATCAAAAAGATTTAAAATTAGAAAATATTTATACTTATTTTTAATAGTATCGACATTATCAATATTAAAATCATTCAGTTTTAGTTTATTTACTTTCTTCATTTACCAATTTGCTACAGACGAATTAAATATATCTAGTATTATTTGATCAAAAATTTCTTCAACGAACTCTTGTTCATTAGATGATAGTTCTTCTGTGTTTTGATTAAAATCTTTATAAAATGAAAATGTCTTATTTTCATAATTAAATTGATCATCTTGATTATTTAAATAAGATGCATTTACTCTTAAAGTCAATCTAGTTAATCCAGAGAAATATTGAGAATCTCTACCTCCTTCAGCAGTAGGAGCTACTGGAGAAAGTGAAAAATCTTCAATTGTACCTTCAATTTCTAAGTCACCATCTTCCTTTACTAGTAATAAACTAGTATTTCTTTGAAAATAATCTTTTAGTTTTTCGGTAAAAAGAACGCTCATATTTGATGGTCCTAATGGTGAATTATTAAAAAAATTATCAATACTAATTGTTTTGATTTCTGGTGAAATGGAAGCACCGGTAAATGAATAAACACCACAACCGTATAGTGTTATTAGAATTAATATATAAAGTAATCTAAGATTTTTCAAGCTTATAATGTTTTATTTTTCTATATAGGGTTCTTTCAGATATACCCAAATCTTTTGCGGCAGATTTTCTTTTATTTTTATTTTTTGATAAAGCTTTTATTATGAGTTCTTTTTCTTTTTTTTCAATACTTAAAGATTCATTTTCATTGTATACTTCTGTTGCAATTTGGTAAGCGTTTTCCTTTTCTTTTAAGTTTTTATCTTGAACTCTTAATTCATCAGAATTAATATTTAATGAGTGTGTGGTAAGTAGTTTTTTTTGATCCTCAGATACTTCAATTCTTGAGTTCTTACTTAAAATAGAATTAATTAATTTTTTTAATTCATTAACATCATTTTTAACGTCAAAAAGTATTTTATATAATAAATCTCTCTCATTATAATTTTCATTACTTTCATTTTTTAAAAATGAATTTTGAATTATTGGCAAGCTAGAGTTATTAGGTAAATATTTTTTTAATGTTTCTTTATTAACATCTCTATTTATTTCTAGTATTGATATTTGTTCTGCTAGATTTTTTAATTCCCTAATATTACCTGGAAATCTATATTTTATAATTTCATTTTTAGCGGAGTCATTTAATCTTATTGGAACCATTTTGTTTTTATCAGAAAAATCAGAAGAAAATTTTCTAAACAA
Organism: Bacteroidota bacterium; assembly: GCA_036166735.1. GTDB lineage: Bacteria > Bacteroidota > Bacteroidia > Cytophagales > MED-G16 > JAPYTU01. Next base: position 3,496 of record JAYZHG010000061.1, read on the forward strand.
TAATGTTATATCTTCACCTCTCTCTCTTAATGGTGGAACTATAATTGGTACAGTATTTAATCTGTAATATAAATCTTCCCTAAATTTTTTATTTTTTACAGCATCTTTAAGTTTGATATTCGTAGCTGCTATTATTCTTACATCTGTTTTTAATACTTTAGAGGATCCTACTTTTATAAATTCACCATTTTCTATAATTCTAAGTAATCTAGATTGAGTACTTAATGGCATTTCTCCAATTTCATCTAAAAAAATTGTTCCGCCATTTGTTACTTCAAAATACCCTTTTCTAGATTCATTAGCACCTGTAAAAGAACCTTTCTCATGACCAAAAAGTTCTGAATCAATTGTTCCTTCTGGAATTGCACCGCAATTTACCGCTATAAATTGACCATGTTTTCTTTTACTCATAGAGTGTATAATTTTTGAAAAAGATTCTTTTCCACTTCCACTTTCACCTGCAATTAAGACACTCATGTCCGTTGGTGCCACTTGAATAGCAACTTCAATGGCATGGTTAAGTGATGTTGAGTTACCAACAATACCAAATTTTTGTTTAACGGTTTTTATTTTGTTTTCTATCATTTTAAGCTATTTCACCAAATAATGTAGCTGAATTACAAGTTTTTATTTCAACATCTACATATAAATTGTTACTATTTTTTCTTTTTGGAAATATAACCACTTTATTTTCTGATGTTCTTCCTTTTAAATAATCATTAGATTTTCTTGAATTTCCTTCTATTAGTACTTTATATCTATTTCCAATAGAAAGATTGTTTCTTTTCAATGAATGTTCTTTTTGTTTATTTATAATTTCTGAAAGTCTTCTCTTTTTAGTTTCTAAAGTAATATCATCATCGTATTTTCTTTGAGCTAATGTTCCAGGTCTTTCAGAATAATAAAACATATAAGAGTAATCATAAATTACTTTGTCCATAAGACTTAAAGTGTCTTGATGTTCTTTTTCAGTTTCAGAACAAAAACCTGCAATAAAATCTGATGATATTCCACATTCATTACCTAAAACATTTTTTATATCCATAACTTTATTTAAATACCAATCTCTGTCATAGGTTCGATTCATCATTTTTAAAATTCTAGAATTTCCACTTTGTGCAGGTAAATGAATGTAATTACAAACATTTTCATTTGATTTTATTACCTCTAAAACATCTTTTGTTATGTCTTTTGGGTGAGAAGTAGAAAATCTAATTCTTAAATCTGAATTGATTTTTGCTATCATTTCTAATAAATTTGCAAATGAAATAATATCATTTTTTAATTCTAAATTTTTTTCAAGTTTCTTTTTATTGTTAATTTTTTTAGACCATTTATATGAATCTACATTTTGACCTAATAAAGTTATTTCTCTGTATCCTTTTCTAAACAAATCTTTAGCTTCTTCAACTATTGTATAGGGGTTTCTGCTCCTTTCTCTTCCTCTTGTAAATGGAACAACACAAAATGAACACATATTATCACATCCTCTCATTATAGATATGTAAGCATTTATACCATTAGAATTAATCCTTAATGGAATTATATCTTCATAGGTTTCTTCTAGAGATAAAATTGTATTGATGACTTTTTTATCATCTTTTAAATTATCAATTAAATTTGGTAAATCTCTATAAGAATCAGGACCTACAACTAGATCTACAATTTTTTCTTCAATTAATAATTTTTCTTTTAATCTTTCAGCCATACAACCAAGAATTCCAATTTTTAATTCGTTGGTATTTTTCTTGTATTTATTAAATAATTTTAATCTTTTTCTTATAGTTTGTTCTGCCTTATCTCTTATTGAACATGTATTTATAAGTATTAGATTAGCTTCTTCAGGATTTTTTGATAATTTATACCCTTCTTTATTAAGAATTGATGCAACTATTTCACTATCTGAAAAGTTCATTGCACAACCATAACTTTCTATATAAAACTTATTTTTCATAATTATTTAGACAAATTTACAATAAGACTGACAAAATGTCAATATATATTATTTTTTATAATATTATAGTGATTTATTATTGTTGAGTACACTAATAGTTATTGATTTCAAAATATTAATTATTATATTGAATTTAAATAGACAATAACTTAATTATGAAAAAAACATTCTTTATATACTTAATATTATTTTTTTATTTTAATAGTGAATTATTTTCTCAAAGAGGTAATTCAAATAAGAAACAACTTTCTTATAATGAAAATCTATATAATTCTATTGATTATAGATTAATTGGTCCATTTAGAGGTGGAAGGGCAGGAACTGTTTCTGGTGTAGTTGGTGATGATAATACTTACTATATGGGAACTGCTGGTGGTGGTGTTTGGAAAACAACTGATGCTGGTAATACTTGGAAATCTATTAGTGATGGATATTTTGGAGGATCTATAGGATCAATAGCAGTATCAGAATCTAATCCTAATATTATATATGTTGGTGAAGGAGAACAAACGTTAAGAGGTAATGTCTCTTCTGGTAGGGGTGCTTGGAAAAGTATGGATGCGGGAGAAACTTGGGAATTTATTGGTTTACCTAATTCTGAACACGTTTCTAGAATAAGAATTCATCCATCTAATCCTGATGTTTTATATGTTGGTGTTATTGGAAATTTATGGAAACCTAATAAAGAAAGAGGTTTATATAAATCTATTGATGGTGGAAAAAATTGGAAAAAAATATTATTTGTATCAGATAAAGCTGGAGTTGGAGATGTAATTATTGATCCTAATAATTCTAGGATAATTTATGCTTCCACTTGGCAAATGAAAAGGAATGGATATAGGATGGATAGTGGAGGTCCTGATAGTAAAATTTTTAGAAGTTTTGATGAGGGAAGCACATGGGAAGATATTTCAACTTTTAAGGGTTTACCTAATTTTCCATGGGGTATTGTTGGATTAGCAATATCTCCATTAAATTCTAAAAGAATTTGGGCTATGATAGAAGCAAAAAATGGTGGCTTATTTAGATCAGATGATGGAGGAAATAATTGGTCTAAAATTAATTCTAACAGATCTTTAAGGCAAAGAGCATGGTATTACACTAGAATTTATGCGGATACTGAAAATGAGGATAAAATATATGTCTTAAATGTAAGTTATGGTGTTTCTTCTGATGGAGGTAAAACATTTAAATTAAAAAATGCACCTCATGGAGATCATCATGATTTATGGATAGATCCACATAATAATATGAGAATGATTATTGCAGATGATGGTGGAGCACAAATTTCAAATGATGGAGGAAATAATTGGTCGACATACTATAACCAACCAACAGCTCAATTTTATAGAGTAACTACTGACAATTCATTTCCATATAGAATATATGGAGCACAGCAAGATAATAGTACTATAAGAATAAAAAGTAGATCAACAAGTAGTTCAATATCAGATAAAGATTGGGAATCAACAGCAGGTGGTGAAAGTGCTCATTTAGCTCCAGATCCTTTGAATAATGACATAGTTTATGGAGGTACGTATAAGGGTTATATGATGAGAATGGATCACTCAACTAATCAAATAAGATCTGTTAATATTTGGCCTGATAATCCAGCTGGTTCTGGTGCTGAAGTTATGAAATATAGATTTAATTGGAATTTCCCTGTAATGTTTAGTCCTAATAATCCAAATAAATTATATGCTGGTTCAAATTATTTACATGTAACGACCAATGAAGGTCAAACATGGAATACGATATCTGGTGATTTAACTAGAAATTTACCAAAAACCATTGAGTCTTCAGGGGGATTAATAACTCAGGATAATACTGGAGCAGAGTTTTATGCAAATATTTTTTCTATAGCTGAATCTGAAATTGAAAATAATGTCATATGGGTAGGTAGTGATGATGGATTAATACATGTATCTAAAGATGGTGGTCAAACATGGGAAAATGTTACGCCACCTGAAACTATGTCTCCTACATTAAATATGATTAATTCAATAGATATAAGTTTATTTAAAAAAGGGAAAGCTTATGTTGCTGCAACTTCTTATAAATTTGGAGATTATAACCCATATTTATATAAAACAGAAGATTATGGAAAGAATTGGACATTAATAACTAATGGAATAAAATCTAATGATTATACAAGAGTTATAAGGTCAGATAAAAAAAGAGAGGGTTTATTATATTCTGGTACAGAATGGGGTATGTATATTTCATTTGATGATGGAAATAGTTGGAAACCTTTTCAGCTAAACTTACCAATTACATCTATTAGGGATTTAAAAATTAAAGACAATGATTTAATTGTTGCAACTCATGGTAGAAGTTTTTGGGTTATTGATGATTTAACACCATTACATCAATTAAATGATGATATTTTATTAAGTGAATCATATCTATATAAACCAGATATTAGTTATAGAATGCAACAATCGGGAGGATGGGGAAGACCTAATAATCTTTTAAACGGAGTTAATCATCCTAATGGAGTAATTATAAATTATACCTTAAAAGAATTTAGTGAGAATGATTATGTTAAGATAGATATTATAGACAATAATAATAATTTAATAAGATCATTTACAAACAATAAAGAAAAATTACTTTCTTCATTAGAAAACCCAGTTTTAAGTAATACAAATGATATAGAGTATGCTCTTTCTGGAAATAATATAAAATCTTTATCTCCTAAAAGTGGAGGAAATAAATTGATTTGGGATATGAGATATCCAGGATTTAAATCATTTGATGGAATGATACTGTATTCTTCTCCAAATGTTGGACCTAAAGCTGTTCCGGGTACTTATAAAGTAAGGTTAACATATAATGAGAAAGTGATGTCACAAGATTTTGAAATCTTAAAAGACCCAAGATTATCTAATACACAAAAGGATTATTTAGAACAATTTAATTTTTCAATTTCTGTTAGAGATCAAGTTTCAATAGCAAATCAAACTATTATAGATATAAGAAAAATTAAGAAAGATTTAAAATATATCGTTGGTAAATCTTCTGATAAGAAGCAGTTATTATCATTAATTAATGAATTTTCAGATAAATTATCAATTATTGAAAATAAAATTCATATGACAAAAAACC
>JAYZHG010000062.1:0-3368 GCA_036166735.1 Bacteroidota bacterium
ATTTCTGTAACATTTTATATTTGAATTGATTTTTCTGTTAATTTATTATAATATTTTAAAGCTTCAAAATAAAGTCCTTTACAATGAGCTGGAAGTTCTCTACTACTTGTCTTTTGTTTTTTAAATCCTGTTGACTGATGAACGTTTTTATACCAATATTCTGCCCATGCACCATCTTCTTTAATACCTCCCTCAGACCAATTAAGCATATCATCATAAAAATCTACATTTAATTTATCACATAACTTTTTTAGCAATAATTCTGGATTTTTCAATATTTCTGCAGAATCTAAAACAAGTGGAGAAGAATCATTTGTTTTTTTAATCAAATTATATAACTCCCATGATTTTTTTAAACCTATATCATTCATAGTAGGATTTTTAATTACCTGAGCAAAAGAAGCTATAAGTTGTTTTGGATTTCTAATTAAGAATAAATTAATCATTTTATCTAAAAAATAAAAATCCATTTGTTGATGATGATGAGCCATGTTTTTTAAAAACAAAATATCACAATCGGTATTAGAAAAAAGATCCTCTAATATTTCATTAATATTTGTAGACATCGTTTCTAATGTTTCTTTTCTTCCCGGATGTAATATTCCTGTTGATAAAAGATAATGCGCATAAAAAGGCTCATCAATAACTTTTGTATCTGGTCGTTGTGCAAAAGAATACATAAGTGCTGTTGATAAATTTCTTGGTCCAGAAATTAAATTTATAATTTTCATAGCATTAATAATAAAAACAAATTCAACATTTAATAAGATCATTAAGGACAACATAAATTTACAAATAACAATAGAAAATATAATGAGATATCAAGATATTATTAACTTATTAAATGACCAGAAAGAAAATATTATTTAAATTTGTTCTCTAAATTTTTGATCTTATGAAATTAAAATTCCTATTATTTCTATCCATATTTTTTATGTTATCATGTGATGATGATGGTGATTTAATGCCCCTTGAAGCCATGATTGTAACTAATCTATATACTCCAGAGTACATCGGTAACGGACCCAACCAACAATTAGCAAATTTTATTAAATTCAGTTTTAAAAAACAAACAACTACCGAAGGAGACGACTGGGATATAGCATTTAGAGGAATAAAAATACTAGTAAATGGTGGCTTTTCTGGAGCTGATGATGAACCAACAAGAACTGGCTTAGGTGCTGGTTATATTACCATAGGTAATTATGGTGGTATTAAATCTGTAAATGAAAATTTACTCAATCAAGATTCACAAACACAAAAAGCTATTCCAAGCACTAACGGAGGATGGTATGAAATTAAGAATAATGCAATTTTTCCATATTCAGATAAAACTTTAGTTTTTAAAACACATAATAGCCGATATGCTAAAGTAAAAATTGTAAGTTTTTACAAAGATGCTCCAGAAAACATAAGTTCATTTTCAAGTACACCAGAGTATTATACATTTTCCTATACTTATCAACCCAATGAAAATGTTACTACATTTTAAATCAAAATCTAAACATTAATTAATTGGGGTCTAAAAAAGACCCTTTTTTATTTGGAATTATTCTAAATATATGATACCGTTGTGGTCTTATTTAAAATAAATCTAAATAACTTGAGACTTAAAATTATTTTCATTGTTTTCTTTACTTCACTTTATTCTAATATAACAGCTCAAACAGGAAAAATCTCTGGGCTAATAATAGATGCAGAAACATATAAACCACTAAATGATGTTGAAATCATAATACAGAACACCTCATTTAAATCTAAGACTAATAACAAAGGAGCATTTATTATTAATAATATTAACGAAGGAAGTTATGAATTGGTTATTTACAAAGAAAATTTTAAAGTGATAAAAAAATTGATTACTCTAAAGAATAACCAATTAAAATTTGATCTTATTATGGAAGATAACATAATTAATCTTCCAGAACTTCTGATTGAAAGTTTTTCATTAATTAACGGTGAAATTGGTAAAAGAGAAATCGTTGGTTCAGCACACAACATATCTGCAAAAGAACTTACAAAATTTAATTATACAAACATACATGAAATATTATCTAAGATTCCTGGTATTAACCTTCAAGAAGAAGATGGATATGGGTTAAGACCAAATATAGGCTTAAGGGGTACGGGATTAGAAAGAAGTTCTAAAATAACTATTATGGAAGACGGAATATTAATGGCTCCAGCTCCATATTCGTCTCCATCAGCATACTATTTTCCTACCATTGGCAGAATGAATTCTATAGAAATATTAAAAGGTTCCAGTCAAATTAAATTTGGTCCTTTAACAACAGGTGGAGCTATTAATTTTATTTCTACTCCTATACCAGAAAAATTAAAAGGATCTGTAAAACTAATTGGAGGAACAGATAATTTTAGAAATTTTCACGGACACATAGGTACAAGTCATAAAAATTTAGGAATTATGATAGAAGGTTTTAATTATGGTTCAAATGGCTTTAAAAAACTAGAAAATAATGAAAACACAGGGTTTGATAAAAAAGATTATAATTTAAAAATTAAATATAAAAGTCATAACACTTCAAGCATTTATCATGAAACCATACTTTCAATAGGAGAAACAAAAGAAAATTCAAATGAAACATACTTAGGACTATCTGACGAAGATTTCAACAAAAATCCTTATTTAAGATATCAAGGTTCTCAAATTGATAATATGAAAGCAAAACAAGAAAGAATATCAATAAAAAATTATCTTGAATTTAATAATGGATTAAATATTTCTACAAGTATTTACAAAAACAATTTTCAAAGAAATTGGTATAAACTTCAAAGTGTTATAGACAATAATGGAAATAAATTTGGTGTTTCTTCTTTATTTAAAGATGACGCAGACGAAGCATTCAGTATAGTTAAAGGAACAATTGACAGCAACGACAACAGTTTAATTGTTAGAGCTAATAACAGGTCATATTTATCTAAAGGAATACAATCTGTTATTAATAAGTCATTTCAAAATAAAAACATAAGACACAATTTGAGTTTAAGTGCTAGATATCATTATGATGAAATGGATAGATTTCAATGGGAAGATAAATATCAAATATTAAATGGAATAATGTATCTAAACAAAAAAGGCACACCAGGAAGCAATAGCAATAGAATCCAGTATTCAAAAGCATTAGCTAGCTATATAAATTATAAAATTGAAATGACAAAATTAATATTAAATATAGGATTAAGACACGAACATATTCAAAGCCATAGAGATGACTATGGAAAGTCTGACGCTGAAAGAAAAGGAATTAATTTGTCTTCAAGAGAAAACATAATTAATTCATTAATTCCAGGTTTTGGATTGCTTTATAAAATAAATCCGTCATCAAATACTTTTTTGGGTATTCATA
>JAYZHG010000063.1:0-14985 GCA_036166735.1 Bacteroidota bacterium
ACTATTGTTAATGTTAGGGCAATGAACCTTGTTTTTATAAAGCCTCTATTCTCTTCTATTCTATGGCAACTATTAAAAGTTTTAATTAATGTATTAAATCCATTTGTAGAAAGAAATAGAGATGATATCACACCTAAAGATAAAAGTCCACCTCTTTTTGTTTCAACTAAATCAGCAATAGTTGCTTCAGTGATTTCATACATGTTACTAGGCATTGCTCCTTCTAAAAATGCAAGAATTTTTATAGAATCAATTTCAGGAACCCAAGTATTTATGTAAGGAATTAATGTAAATAAAAAGATAATTAGTGGGAAGGTAGCCAGGGTGAAACTATAGGCAACAGCCAATGATCTTTCAAAAATTTCATCCTCTATTAATTTTGATTTAAAAATTTTAAAAACCGTGTAGATTGAAATTCTTTTACCTTTAAGATATATTTTCTTAGAGTAATCTTTCAATTCATTAATAGATTTATCTATTTTCTTTTTCACTAAAATTATTATTAATTATTTCAAGTAGTTTTTTCGGTGTTCTTACAGCTTTTTTTGTTTGTAAATCTATAAATGTTAATAAAGTAGTTGCGGTATTTATTAGATTATTTTTTTTGTTGTATAGTTTATAATGGAATAAAATTTTAGCACTTGGTATTTCTTTGATTTGTATATTAATTTTAATTATTTCATCATATTTTGCTGGTATTATAAATTTAGTTTCCATTTGAATAACAGGCATTCCGATACCTTCTTCTTCAAGTTGACTATATGTAAATCCTAATTTTCTAAATAGTTCTACCCTAGCTATCTCATAAAAATTTGCATACCTACCATAGTATACGTAACCCATTTGATCTGTATCAGAATATCTTACTCTTATATCAAAATCACCTTCTATCATTATCGATAAATTTTTCTTTTATTGAGTGCTCTTTGAAATTTTTTTGCGTTTTTATTGTGCTCACTTAGTTTCGTTGCAAAGACATGATATCCAGAAAAATCATCCTTAGCACAAAAATAAATATATTTATGTTTTTCATAATTTAGGACAGCATCAATATATTCTTTAGTTGTTAACTTTATTGGACCTGGTGGTAATCCTTTGTTTATATATGTGTTATATGGAGATGCTATTTTTTTATGTTTATTCAGAACTCTTTTAATAGAAAAATCATTTGCAGCATATACAAGTGTTGGGTCTGCTTGAAGATACATATTTTTTTGAAGCCTGTTTATATAGACTCCTGCTATTGTATTTGCTTCATCCATTTTTAAAGTTTCTGAGGCTACAATAGATGCTAATATTGAAATATCTATATTACTCATTTTTAATTCATTACTCTTATTAATTCTTTCTTTATTCCAAAATTTTGTGTATTCAGAATGCATTTTATTAAATAAACTTTCTGTTGATATATTCCAATAAACTTCATAAGTATTTGCTAGAAACATCGCCATGATATTTTTTGTGTTGAATCCATAAAGATCATTTTTTTCATTATTTATGAATTCCATAAATTCATCGTTTGTAATTTTTAAGTCTTTGGTTATAATTTTTGCAAGATCTTCTATTTTTCTGGCATGATTAAAAGAAATATTAATAGGTGTTTGATTTCCTGATCTCAACATTTTAATCAAACTATAATTTGACATATTTGACTTTATTTTATAGGCACCTGATTTTATGTTTTGATTATATTTCATTGCTTTACTTAAAACGCTAAATGATAGAACATCATTAAGTATTGTGTCTTGAATAAGCTTATTTCTTACATCATTAAAGTTCATATTATCTTCGATCATAAGAAATTTATCTTTTTGGTTAATTAAAAAGTTTGGTGAGTAAAACATTTGATATAAATAAACAGATATAGATGATAATAATGTAGAGAAAACTATAACACTTATCAAAATTTTTTTATTTATCATCTTTTATATTTATAGAGTAAATTTAACAATATGATTTTGGTTGAGCTACAATATTTTCCATCTATTAATTATTTTAAGTCTATAACTAAGAATGATATTCTTATTAATTTAGATTCTTTATATACTAGAAAATCTTATAGAAATAGAACAATAATTAATGGTAATAATGGTCCTTTTAATTTAATTGTACCAACTATAAAAAATAAAATTTCTGAAAAATACGTAGATATTAAAATTGATTATTCTCAAAATTGGATTAATCAGCATTTGCAATCAATGCAGTCATCGTATGGGAAAACCCCTTATTTTTTGTTTTATAAGGATTTAATAACACAAGTATTGAAGTCAAGACACATTTTCCTTTTCAATTTAAATTATGACTTATTGACACTTTTTTTTAAATTATTAAATTTTGAAAATAATTTTAGAAAGGAGAAAGGGTTGATGCTTAATGGACTCAAATTTGATGATTTAACTCATTTAAGTCGTATTAATAATGATAATGAAATAAATTTAACTAGTAATAAAATTTATTACAATAACTATTTTGGCAAGAATTTTGATATTAATGTTAGTATATTAGATTTATTATTTATAAAAGGCCCTGAGACAAGGTATTTTTTAAATAGTATTTAATTTTTTTAATTATACTTTTTTTAAAGAATTTAAGTTATTCTTACGTATAGAATTAAAAATGGAAGCAAAATTTTCAAATAGAGTTAAAGAAGTCATTTCTCTTAGTAGAGAAGAAGCACTAAGACTTGGCCATGATTATATTGGTACAGAACATCTGTTACTTGGTGTTATTAGAGAGGGGGAGGGCTTGGCTATTAGTTTACTTAAAAAATTAGGTATTAGTCTAGATGATTTGAGGGCTTCTGTTGAACATAATACAAAAAATACCAGTGTAGGTAATTTAAAAAATCTAAAGAATATACCTCTAACGAGACAGTCAGAGAAAGTACTTAAAATCACTTATTTAGAAGCTAAAATATTTAAAAGTAAAATTATTGGTACTGAACATTTATTATTATCTATTCTTAGAGATGAGGATAATATAGCCACACAAATATTAGATAAATTTGATGTTAGTTATGATGTAGTAAAAGAACTTTTAGAGTATCAGTCTAGTAATCCAGTATCTTCTACTTCTTCTGAGTCATTGGAAGAAGATGATTTATCTAAAATAAAAAGTGGTTTTACTAAGTCAACACCTACTAGAAAAACTAAAGATAAATCTAAAACTCCTATTCTTGATAATTTTGGTAAAGACTTAACAAAACTTGCAGCAAAGAATAAACTGGACCCAGTTATAGGAAGAGAAAAAGAAATTGAGAGAGTTGCTCAAGTACTTACTAGAAGAAAAAAGAATAATCCTATACTTATTGGAGAACCTGGTGTTGGTAAAACCGCTATAGCTGAAGCTCTTGCATTGCGCATAACCCAAAAAAAGTATCTAGAATTCTTCATAATAAAAGAGTTGTAACACTTGATTTAGCTTCCTTAGTTGCAGGAACTAAGTATAGGGGTCAATTTGAAGAAAGGATGAAAGCAGTTATGAATGAGATTGAAAAAAATGATGATATTATTTTATTTATAGATGAGTTACATACCATAGTTGGTGCTGGTGGTGCATCTGGTTCATTAGATGCTTCAAATATGTTTAAACCTGCTCTTTCTAGAGGTGAGTTGCAATGTATTGGAGCTACAACTTTAGATGAATATAGACAGTATGTTGAAAAAGATGGTGCATTAGCAAGAAGATTTCAAGTTGTAGTAGTTGATCCAACAACAATTGAAGAAACAACAAATATTTTGAAAAATATTAAGGATAGATATGAAAATCATCATAATGTAAATTATACTTCTTCAGCTATTGATGCATGTGTTAAATTTTCCGATAGATATATAAGTGATAGATTTTTACCTGATAAGGCAATTGATTTGATGGATGAAGCTGGATCTAGAGTGCATATTCGTAATTTGGATGTTCCAGAAATAATTGTTGATATAGAAAATAAAATAGAAGAAATAAAAGAACAAAAAAATCAAGTTGTTCAAAATCAAAAATATGAAGAAGCTGCTCAACTTAGAGATACTGAAAAGAAACTTCTTTCCGAGTTGGAAATTCAAAAAACTAAATGGATAAAAGATTCAAAGAAAAAAAGACATAATGTTACAGAAAAAAATATTTCTGAAGTGGTTTCTATGATTACTGGAATTCCAATTAAGCGTATTGCACAAAATGAAAGTAATAGACTTTTAGGAATGTCGGATGAATTATCAAAAAAAGTTATAGGACAAGAAAATGCGATTGGAAAATTATCTAAAGCAATAAAAAGAACTAGAGTAGGTTTAAAAGATCCTAGAAAACCTATCGGTTCATTTGTATTTTTAGGTCCTACAGGTGTTGGAAAAACTGAACTTGCTAAAGTTCTCGCACAATATTTATTTGATAAAGAGGATTCACTTATTCGAATGGATATGTCAGAGTATATGGAAAAGTTTTCTATTTCTAGATTGGTTGGTGCTCCTCCAGGATATGTTGGTTATGAGGAAGGTGGTCAATTGAGTGAAAAAGTTAGACGTAAACCGTATAGCGTTATTTTATTAGATGAAATAGAAAAAGCGCATCCTGATATATATAATATTTTACTTCAAATTTTAGACGATGGGTTTTTGACAGATGGTCTTGGTCATAGGGTAGATTTTAGAAATACTATTCTAATCATGACTTCAAATATTGGAGCTAGAGACATCAAAGATTTTGGTTCAGGTATTGGATTTGAGACAAGTGCAAACATTGAAAATGTTAATCAAAATATTTCTGCTACTATTGATAAAGCATTGAATAGAACATTTAATCCTGAGTTTTTAAATAGATTGGATGATGTAATAATTTTTAATTCATTATCTAAAGAAGATTTATATAAAATCATTGATATCTCATTGAATAAATTATATGCTAAGGCAAATGAAATGGGTTATATTATAAATCTTACTAGTAAAGCAAAAGATTTTTTAATAGATAAAGGGTATGATCCTAAATATGGTGCAAGACCACTTGATAGGGCTATTCAAAAATATTTAGAAGATGTTCTTGCAGAAGAAATATTAAGTGGAGAATTAAAGAAAGGAGATTCTATTATTGCTGATTATGATCCTAGAAAGAAAACTATTTTTATTAAAAAGAGGAAAATAAAAACAAAAGCTAAATCTAAAAGAGATAAAAATTAATTTTATTAATCTTTCATACTAGTATTTATTTAAAAGATAAATTATCTGTTTTTTCATTGGGCATTTTAATATAGCTTTTTGTTTTTCTTTTTTCCATATTGATAAGCTGTTCTTCTCCGAATGTTTCAGGATCTCCATTAAACAAAATACGCCATATTTTACCTTTTTTTGACTCAGATATATATAATGAACCATCTGGTCCTTCAGATAATCCCATAGGCCTATATTTTGCATCGCTCATATTAACAATAGTATCTATACCAGCAAATCCATCTGCAAAAATTTCCCACTTATTTGTTGGTTTTTTATTTATAAATGGAACGAATGCTACAATGTATCCTCCTTGAGGATAGGGCACACGATTGGTTGAACCATGAAAGGCAATAAATACACCTTTTTTATATTTTTTAGGGAATTGGTTGCCTTTATAAAATAATAAATCGTTAGGTGCCCAGTGTGCGGGTAGACCCATTATAGGATTTGTGTAACCTATTGCTTCTTTAATACCATTTCCGCCGTATTCTGGTGCTAACATTTTTTTGTTTTTGAAATGATCATAATAACTATATGGCCAGCCATAATCATCCCCCTCTTTAATTTTCATAAGCTCTTCTGCAGGTAAAACAGCATTTTGCCATTCACTAAAAAATTGAGGTGCATGGTTATGTAAGAAATCTCTTCCATGATTTATAGCATATAAACTATTATCTTCATCATTCCAAGAAATACCCACAACACTTCTTATTCCTGTTGCAATTCTTTGACCATCAGATTTTGATTGTCCTAATTTATTTTCATCAAACTTCCAAATACCACCTAATATATCTAATTGTGAGCAAGGAAATTCTCCTTTAACATTTGCTGTAGAATTTGAATCACCAGGTTTTGATTCCCAATCTTCACATGCATTTGTTGGAGCACTAAATGTAACATACATATTACCATCATTATCAAAAGCTAATGATTTGGCGTTGTGCCATCTAATAGGGTATGGGTCTACTAATATAATTTCTGGTTTTTCGTCTGGAATTAGTTTAAAAGGGTTTAATTTTTGTCTATAGACTACTAGCTCTGAACTAAAATATAGATAGCCATTGTGAATCCTCATTTCCGTTCCAAATTTTCCATCATTTGGATAATCTCCAAAACGTAGAAAAACATCTGCTTTACCATCATTATTGGTATCTCTTAATGCAATATTTCCATTATTTCCAGTTGCTACACGTAATTTTACATAAATATCACCATTATCATTTACTGCTAAATGTCTAGATGGGCCTACACTATCTGCTACTACTAATGCTCCAAATCCATCTGGTAAAAATAGACCACCATTATCTTCATCTGTTTTTAGGCCAATATTTTCTATTTTAATTGTTTTATTATTATTTGTTTTGTCGTATTCAGTAGTATCAGATGATTTTTTTTGCTGACAATTTGTTAATAAAATAATAACAACAAATATGAAAATATTTTTAATTTGCATTGATTTTATTTTGAAATTATTATAAATATCTCTTATTTTTTTCCAATATAATTAACTAAGATTATGGGGATTAGTCATCTAGTTGTATGGGTATCAACGTATACAGAATCTGGATGTATCCATGCATAGTGACTCTCTCCTGGATCTGCTATTCCTCTTTTAGTATATTTCTCGACTCTATTATTAAAACTATTTAATACTAAAACATAGTTTTCTATTTTAAAACTGTGATCATAATCTGGATACGTATTACACTCTTCTACTCGGTTATCGTTAATATGGCAATGTGTTATTCCAATCCAATTATTTTCTGTGAGTGTATATGGGTACTCTTCATTTGATTCATTAATAGTCCATTTAAAAGGTAATGCTTGAACTAATTCACATTTTTCATGACCTGAAGTAGTGAGTTCATAGACATATTTAGTGCCTACTCCACTACTAAGAAATTCAAGAAAAGTGGTTTTGTTAAGTTTAATTTCTTGGTCGTTAGAGCAATCATCTAATTGAATATCATCTCCATTTATGGTTAATTGATATCCATTCCATTTACCTAAAATATCAATTCTTAAATCATCTTCGGATTTACTACATCCTGATATTAAAATCAATAACAATATGAACTTTTTCATAATACAATCTAAAAATAATTAAGGAATATTCAAAAGAGATTATTGCCTTTGAGTGATTAAAAGTGTTATCAATTAAGTTAATAAACCACCATCAACTTTTATAATTTGACCTGTTATATAAGATGATTTATCTGATCCAAGAAAACAACATAAATTTGCAATATCTTCTACGGATCCTGCCCGTTTTAGTGGGATTGAATTTATCCAATTATCTAAATTTTTGTTATCAATTTGATCTGTCATTTCTGTTTCTATAAATCCTGGTGCAATGGCATTGCATCTTATATTTCTTGATCCTAATTCTAAAGCTATTGATTTAGTGAAACTATTAATTCCACCTTTTGATGCAGCGTAGTTTGATTGGCCAGCATTTCCTTTTATTCCAACAATTGAACTGATGTTAATTATGGATCCTTTTTTCTTTTTAAGAAATTCTTTTACAGCTGCTTTTGTTAGGTTAAAACATGAATTTAGATTTATATCTAAAACTTTTTTCCATGACTTATAATCCATTCTTAGAAGCAAATTATCTTTAGTTATTCCTGCATTATTTATTAAAATATCAAATCCTCCAAAATCATTAATTACGTCATTAATTAATTGATTGCCTGCTTCAAAATTTGATGCATCAGATTTGTATTTTTTTACTTTAACGCCTAAGGATTTTATTTCTTTTTCTAATTTAGAAGCAGAAGATTCACTTGAAAGATAGCTGAATGCTATATTACATCCTTCTTTTGCAAATTTTTTTACTATTCCCTTTCCTATACCTTTAGACCCTCCTGTTATTATCGCCGTTTTATTACTTAGTTCTTTCATAGAAAAATTTTTAATAAAATTATATAAAGTTTCTCACAATTATTAAGTTATAATTTATCATTAATTTTTTTATAAAAATTTACGATATAAATTTGCTCTAAAATAAATAACATGTCATACAATTTAATTGTTATTGGATCAGGTCCTGGTGGTTATGTAGCAGCAATAAGAGCTTCACAGTTAGGAATGAAAGTTGCTATTGTAGAGAAAGAATCTTTAGGTGGTATTTGTCTTAATTGGGGATGCATTCCAACAAAGGCTTTACTTAAAAGTGCTCAAGTTTTTGAATATGTTAATAAATCTAAAGATTATGGAATAAACATTAAAAATGCATCCATAGATTTTAATTCAATAATTAAGAGAAGTAGAGGTATTGCTGAAGGGATGAGTAAAGGAGTTAATTTTTTAATGAAAAAAAATAAGATCAATATTTTAAAAGGATTTGGAAAAATTATATCAAAAAATGAAGTTGAGATAACAGATGAGAAAAATGAATCTCAAATTGTTAATACTGAGAATATTATTATTGCTACAGGTGGAAGATCAAAAGAGCTTCCGAATGTTAAAATTGATGGAATAAAAGTTTTAGGATATAGAAAAGCTATGAATTTAGATAAACAGCCACAAAAAATGGTTGTTGTTGGGTCTGGAGCGATTGGTTCAGAATTTGCATATTTTTATAATAGTATTGGTACAGAAGTGACTCTTATTGAATATTTACCTAATATATTACCACTAGAAGATGTTGATGTTTCAAAACAATTGCAAAAATCTTTTTCTAAGTCTGGTATTAATGTTTTGACTAACACGGAAGTTACTGGAGTTGACGTATCTGGGAAGGGTTGTAAAGTTTATTATAAATCTAATAATAAAGATAACTTTTTAGAGTGTGATATTGTTTTGTCTGCTGTTGGAGTTGAAACTAATATTCAAAATATTGGACTTGAAAATGTTGAAATAATTTCTGAGAATGGAAAAATTAATGTAGATGATTATTATCAAACAAATATTAATGGAATTTATGCTATAGGTGATATAGTAAAAGGTCCTGCTTTAGCACATGTAGCATCTGCAGAAGGTATTATTTGTGTTGAAAAAATTTCTGGTTTAAATCCTAGTATTTTAGATTATGATAATATTCCTTCTTGCACCTACTGTAATCCAGAAGTAGCTTCTGTTGGTTTTACTGAAAAAGAAGCAATTGATTTAGGATATGAAATTAATGTAGGAAAATTTCCTTTTTCAGCTTCAGGTAAGGCAAATGCATCTGGTCATCCAGATGGTTTTGTAAAAGTTATTTTTGATAAAAAATATGGTGAATGGTTAGGTTGCCATATGATAGGATATAATGTAACTGAAATGATTGCTGAGGTTGTTGCTGCAAGAAAATTAGAGACAACAGCTTATGAAATTATTAAATCTATTCATCCACATCCAACTATGTCTGAAGCTATTATGGAAGCTACAGCAGCAGCATACAATGAAGTGATACATTTATAGAACTTCTTCTAATTTATTTCCAATTTTTGCAGGAGATTGAACAACATGTAGGTCACAATTTTCCATTATTTTCATTTTAGCAGCAGCAGTATCGTCTTTTCCACCAATAATTGCGCCAGCATGCCCCATTCTTTTACCAGGAGGAGCAGTTTGACCAGCTATAAAACCTATAACAGGTTTTTTATTACCATTTTTTAATATCCATTTTGCTGCTTCTGCTTCATAATTTCCACCAATTTCCCCAATCATTACAATACCTTTAGTTTCTTCATCTTTCATAAATAATTTTATAGCATCAAGTGTTGATGTGCCTACTATTGGATCTCCACCAATCCCTATTGCAGTAGAAATACCAAATCCTGATTTAACAACTTGATCAGCAGCTTCATACGTCAATGTTCCTGATTTTGATACTATTCCAACATTTCCTTTTTTAAATACAAAACCAGGCATAATTCCTACTTTTGCTTCTTCTGGAGTAATTACACCTGGACAATTAGGACCTATTAAGGTACTTTTTTTGTTTTTTATATGTGATTTTACTTTTATCATATCCCTTATAGGAATCCCTTCTGTAATAGCAACTATAATTTCAATTTCAGCATCAATGGATTCGAGAATTGCATTTGCCGCAAATGCAGGGGGAACAAATATTATTGAAACATTAGCATTAGTATTATATTTTGCATTTCGAACTGTATCAAAAACAGGTTTATTTAGATGGGAAGAGCCTCCTTTTCCAGGTGTGACGCCACCAACTATATTGGTTCCATAGTCAATCATTTGAGAGGCATGAAAAGTTCCTTCGCTTCCAGTAAATCCTTGTATTATTACTCTAGAATCTTTATTTACTAATACGCTCATTTAGCTAATTTGGGACAAATATATATCACTAAATTCCCTTACACAACCATATCCACCATTAGAATTTAGTATCATTGATGCTTTGTCTTTTACTTGTTTAACGGCATCATTTGGGCATATACTAAATCCAACTATGTTTATTAGGCTTAGGTCATTAATGTCATCTCCAATAAACGCGACGTCTTTTAATTTTATTTTTTCTTTTTCAATCCATTTATAAAGAATTTTCTCTTTTGGATCATTACCAACATAACAATATTGGATTCCTAAGTAATTTGCTCTCGATATAATTCCATCTCCTTTTTCACTATGACTAATTATTCCTATTATGATATTTTTTTTAAGAAGTTCGTAAATTCCAACTCCATCTTTTGCATTGTATCTTTTGGATTCAATACCATTTTCATCTATATAAATGCCATTATCTGTCATGGTACCATCTACGTCTAAAATCAACATTTTTATTTTTGGTATTTTCATTTTAAATAATATTGTTTGTTTTATGGATTAAAAATTCAAATATAGTTTAGATTATATCATTCATTATTGTTATAATAATTTAAAAATCAATAAACTTATAATACCTAAAATATAATTTGCATAAATTTAAATTGATGGAAAAAAATAAATTTTTTTTAATCGTACTCACATTCATTTATGTGTTGATTTTATTATTTTCTTGTAATAAGAAAAAAGAGATATTTCATGAATTAACTCAAGATCTAAGGATAGATTCTCTTGCACCATTTTATCATGGTGTTGCTTCAGGTGATCCACTTTCTACAAGTTTAATAATATGGACAAGAGTTACACCAGTTTTTAAAGAAAAAAACATTGAAGTTAATTGGAGAATTGCTTCAGATAGTCTTATGCAAAATGTGTTACAGAAAGGCATTTTTAATACAAATTTTAATAGAGATTATACTGTGAAGGTCGATATTAATCAACTGGATAAAGGGACAATTTATTATTATCAATTTGATGCATTTGGAAAAAATTCGATAATTGGTAAAACTAGAACAACTTCTTTAGATTCTGATTTTTTGAATTTTGCAGTAGTGAGTTGTAGTGATTATCAACGCGGATTTTTTAATTCTTATTCATCATTAGCTAAGGAAAAAAATATAGAAGCAGTAATACATTTAGGTGATTATATTTATGAATATAAAGCTAGAGATTATAGTAATGGTATCTTTAAAAGGTTGCATATTCCAGATAAGGAACTTGTTAGTTTAGATGATTATAGAGTTAGATATTCTCAGTATAAACTGGATCCAGATTTGATAGCTGCTCATCAAAATCATCCATTTATTGTTATTTGGGATGATCACGAAACTTCAAATAATACTTTTAGTACTGGGGCTCAGAATCATCAGTCTGAACTAGAAGGTAATTTTTTTAAAAGAATTTCTGCTGCATTAAAAGCTTACTATGAATGGCAACCAATTAGAGAAGGTAAAAAGCCTTATAGATCTTTTTCTTTTGGAGATTTAGTAGATGTAATTATTCTTGAAGAAAGATTAGAAGGAAGAACAGAACAAGCCACTAATTTAAAAGATTCTTCTTTGTTTGAGGAAAATAGAACAATGTTAGGAAAAGTACAATTAGATTGGTTTTTGGAAAAACTTAAAAAGTCAAAAGCTAAATGGAAACTTATAGGTAATCAAGTTATTTTTTCTTATTTAAATTATGGAAGACCAGACTTTGCTATAAATCTTGATTCTTGGGATGGATATCCTAAAGAAAGAGAGTTAATAGCAAAATATATTTTAGATAATGATATTAATAATGTTGTTTTTATAACAGGAGATACCCATCAGTCATGGGCTTTTGAAGTTAATCATGAGCCATTAAATATTGATAAATCAATGAAGGCGTATGCTTATGAGTTTGGGACTCCAAGCATTAATTCTGGGAATTCCGATGAAAGGTATCCTGATGCCCCTATAGAAAAATTAATAGATCATGAAAATTTAATAACAAATAGTCCTATTAATCCTCATTTAAAGTTTTCAAATTCAAGAGATCATGGTTATTTAGTTGTAAGTTTATCAGAAGATAAGGTAATTGCAAGATGGAGTTATGTTAATACTCTAATTAGAAGGGACAATTCTATGAAAAAAGAAGTTAAATTTGAAGGGTATTCAAAAAATTATAAACTAAATAAAGTTTTGTGACTTTTTTATTGTTGAACTATGAAATTTTTATATTATTTATTTTCAATTCTTCCATCTACTATTCATTATTTTATTTCTGATATACTTTCTTTTATTTTAAGTTTTTTTTATAGAAAAGAAGTAGTTAAAAAAAATTTATTAAACTCTTTTCCTGATTTGTCTAAAAATAAAATTAAAGAAATAACAAAATTATTTTATAAAAATTTGTGCGATGTTTTTATAGAAACAATTAAGGGTTATTCTATTTCACAAAAAGAATTAAAAAGTTGTGTTAAGTATAAAAATATTGAACCTATAAATAATCATATAAAAAATAATGAAAGGGTAATTTTAATAACAAGTCACCAATGTAATTGGGAATGGTTATTAGTATCTCTTGAAATTAATTTAATTTCTAATGTTCATGGTATCTACAAGAAACTGAGCAGTAAAATTTTTGATCAGATAATGTATAGAGGAAGATCTAAGTTTGGAACAATTCTTATTGAAGATCGAGAAGCTGTTAAATTTTTAAAAAATAATTTAAATTCTGTTAAAGTATTGGCTATAGCTGCTGATCAATCTCCAAGTTTCAAGAACACAAAAGTGTGGACAAAAATGTTAAATCAAGACACAGCATTTTTTCAGGGAATTGAACTCCTTCCAAAAATTACTAATAGCATAGTATATTTTATGTCTATGAAAAGAATTAAAAGGGGAAAATATACAATTGAATTTAAACATTTGTCTTCTCCCCCTTATGATAAAAATAAAACGGAAATTCTACCTTTATATGCTTCAACTGTAGAAGATTTGATTAATGAAAGACCACATGAATGGCTTTGGTCTCATAAAAGATGGAGACTTAAAAAAGGCATAAAATAAAAATTGATTATGAGTAGATCAAATACTGAATTTATAGTAAATGAAAATGATCTTTTAGTTGCCACATTTTTGGATGGTGAAAGACCAATTGCTAAGAAAAATGAGGTAATTTTAAAAATAGAAAAATATGCTTTTACTTCAAATAATATTACCTATGCTATTATGGGTAATACATTAGGTTATTGGAAGTTTTTTCCAACTAAAGAGTCTTATGGTATTATTCCAGTTTGGGGTTTTGCAAATGTGATGTTTTCTAATCATGAGAACGTTTTGGTGGGAGATCGATATTATGGATATTTTCCCATGAGCAATTATTTAAAAGTTAGTCCAAAAAATATAAGATCTTTTGGTTTTGTAGATGACTCTAATCATAGAAAACATCTACCAGCTGTGTATAACCAGTACACAAAAGTTTCAAAAAATTCTAATCAAATTTTAGAATATCATCCCACGATTAAGCCACTATTTTTAACCTCATTTTTAAATTACTATTTTTTGAAAGATGAAAATTTTTTTGATTCTGATCAAATAATACTTACAAGTGCTTCTTCTAAAACAGCTTTATCTTTGGCATTTTTATTAAAAAAAAATAAAGCATTAGATCAAAAAAAGATTATTGGTATTACATCTAAAAAGAATATTAATTTTTTATTAAATATTGGTTTTTATGATACAGTTATAGCTTATGATAGTCTTGAAATGGAACTGAATCTATCTAAATTAATAGTTGTTGATTTTGCTGGTAATTCAGATTATTTAGAAAAAATACATAATTATTTTGGTGATTTATTAAAGTATGTTTGTTTAGTTGGATTAGCAGATTGGTCTTCAAGAATGGATTTTAAATCAATTCCTAATTCAAAATTTTTCTTTGCTCCAAGCCATGCTGAAAATAGATACAAAAAAATGGGAGTTAAAGAAACTATGTTACTCGCGGATAATCTAATGCAAGAGTTCATAATGAAAATTAAGAATTGTTTAAAATTAACTTATGTTGAGGGCCGAATAGAACTACATAAATTATATTTAAAATTCCTAAAAGGAAAAATAGATCCTAGTAAGGCTTACATAGTACAATCTGTGGAATAATTTTTTTAACTAATAATTATCTAATTTTGGAATCTAAATTTTATGGAAAACATTAGAAATTTTTGTATAATAGCTCATATTGATCATGGAAAAAGTACACTTGCAGATAGATTATTAGAGTTTACTGGATCTGTTGATAAAAGATATATGACTGATCAATTGCTTGACGATATGGATCTTGAAAAAGAAAGAGGAATTACCATTAAAAGTCATGCAATTCAGATGAGTCATAAAATTGATAATATTAGTTATGTACTTAATTTAATAGATACTCCTGGTCATGTTGATTTTTCATATGAAGTATCTAGATCAATTGCTTCATGCGAAGGAGCTTTATTAATAGTTGATGCGTCTCAGGGAATTCAAGCTCAAACTATATCCAATTTATATCTTGC
>JAYZHG010000064.1:0-4382 GCA_036166735.1 Bacteroidota bacterium
CTGAAACTATGACTGAGATAAAACAAATACAAACTGGTTCTATGCCTCATGGTTCTAGAATATCATCTGATGGTCTCTATCATTATTCTGTAGCAATGATGTCTGATGAATTATTTGAGATTGATGCAGTTTCATTAAAAGTAAATAGGGTATTAAAATTAAATGATAACATAAATTTAATGAATGATAAGATGGATCATTCAAACATGGATCACACAACAACACATACTAAAATAAAACCAACATGGGTTATTCCGCACCCTTCAAATAATAAATTATATGTTGCGGCTAATGGATCGAATGAGATTATTGAGGTTGACGTAGATTCATGGAAAATAACAGAAAAATTTAAGACTGGAAAAGGTCCTTATAATGTAGAAATTTCTCCTAATGGAAAATTATTAGTTGTTACATATAAAAACGATGGATCGACTGCTATCTGGGACATCGCATTAAAAAAAGAATTAAAAGTTATTAAAAATAAGAGAAATGTTTCTCATGGCGTTGCTATTTCATCAGATAGTAAATATGCATTTATTTCAGTTGAAGGAGTAGGGGGTGAACCAGGTACAGTAGATATTATAAATCTTGAAACTTTAAATTTAATTTCATCTGTAAATACTGGAAAACAAGCTGGAGGTATAGCTTTTTGGAAAATATCTCATTAAATTGTCGTTTGATTTAAATTAACTGTTTATGAAAAATTATATAGTAATATTAATGTCTTTTCTATATTGCTGTACACCTAAAAATTCAAATAATGTAGATAATAAAATTAATGATTTATTGTCTCAAATGACATTACAAGAAAAAGTAGGTCAAATGACTCAAATTAATTTGACTGTAATTGCTAAAGGTCCAAATAAATGGACTTCTTCTTTTCCATTAATAATTGATAATAAAAAGGCTAGAAAAGCTATTGTAGATTATAAAATTGGATCTGTTTTAAATACTATTAATAATACAGCTCAAAAACCTGAGACTTGGTTTAATACAATAACAGATATTCAGAAATATGCTCTTGATAGTTCTAGATTAAGTATTCCTATTATCTATGGGATAGATGCTATTCATGGAACTACATATACAGATGGTGCAACTATGTTTCCTCAACAAATAACTACTGCAGCAAGTTGGAATACAGAAAATGCTTATAATATGGCTCTTGTATGTGCTTATGAAACAAGAACTTCTGGTATACCGTGGAATTTTTCTCCTGTTTTAGATTTAGGTATTGATCCTCGATTTCCTAGGCAATTTGAGACTTTTGGAGAAGATCCATTAATGATAAAGAGATTCGGTGAAGCTATGATTAAGGGATATCAAGGAAAAGATAATGATGTTAGTAATAAATATAATGTTGCAGCTTGTATAAAGCATTTTTTGGGGTATCATGCTACTATTTCAGGTAAAGATAGAACTCCAGCATATATACCAGAAAATGTATTAAGAGAATATCATCTACCATCATTTAAAAATGCTATTGATGCTGGTGCTAAAACAATTATGATTAATTCCGGATTAATTAATGGTATTCCTGTTCACGCAGATTATAATATATTAACAAATCTTTTAAGAAAAGAACTTGGTTTTGAGGGTGTAATTCTTACTGATTGGGAAGATATTAATAAATTATATGATAGAGATAAAGTAGCTAAAAGTAAAAAAGAAGCAACAAAAATGGCTATAAATTCAGGAATTGATATGTCTATGGTTCCATATGATTACGAAGAATTTTGTAATAATTTAATAGAATTAGTAGAAGAAGGGGAGGTAAAAATGAGTAGGATCGATGATGCAGTTAGTAAAATATTAAAATTAAAAATCGAATTAGGTTTATTTGAAACTCCTGTGACTGATTATAGAGAATATGATGATTTTGGTTCAGAAAAACATAATCAATTAGCATATAAAGCTGCTTCAGAAGCAATAACATTATTAAAAAATGAAGAAAATATTTTACCTATTAAAGGAAAACCTAGAATATTAATAACAGGACCTAATGGAAACAGTATGAGAACTCTTAATGGGGCATGGTCATATTCTTGGCAAGGTGAGTTAACAGATCGTTTTGCTAGTGGTTATAACACTATTTATGAAGCTTTTGTTAATACTTATGGAAATAATAATGTTAAATATATTCCTGGGGTTTCTTATAAAGATGGTGGAATTTATTATGAAATGGTTGAAAATAGCATATCTAAAGCTGTTTTTGAAGCTAAAAGGTCTGATTATATTATTCTTTGTCTTGGTGAAACTAGTTATACAGAAAAACCTGGTGATTTAAATGACTTAAAATTACATGATTTACAAGTTAAATTAGCCAATGAATTATCAAAAACAGAGAAACCAATTATCTTAATTTTAAATCAAGGTAGACCACGCTTAATTACTGATATTCAAGAACTTATGAAAGGTATTATTAATATTTATTTACCTGGAAATCTTGGTGGTAACGCATTAGTTGATATAGTTTCTGGTGTAGTAAATCCTTCTGGTAAATTACCATATACTTATCCAGCTTTCCCTAATTCATTAATTCCTTATTATTATAAACCATCTGAGGTTCAAAATAATTCTCAAGGTGCATATAATTATGTAGGAAAAGTTAATAATCTTTATGATTTCGGTTACGGTTTAAGCTATTCAGACTTTTCGTATTCTAACTTTAATATCGATAAAACTGAGTATTCTAGATCAGAATCAATAAAAGTTAGTATAGATGTTACTAATAATAGTAATATCGATGGAAAAGAAACCATTCAACTTTATACTTCTGACTTATATGCATCTTTAACACCAGATAATAAAAGATTAAGAGATTTTAAAAAAATTAAAATTAATGCTGGTATAACAAAAACTATTGAGTTTATTTTACCAGTTACTGAATTATCGTTTATAAATGCGTCTAATGAGAATGTTGTGGAGTCTGGTCTATTTAATATTAAAGTAGGAGACTTTAATAAGGATATTAGGATTAAATGATATTTGTTATATAATTTATATTATGTTAAATAAGAAATCACTATGGTATATATATTATTAATACATATTACTTTATTAAACTTAATTAATCTAGAAAAAGAACAAATTAATAAGGTTTTAGATAAGCTTCATAAGTATGCATCAGAAGCTAATGGAAAACAATATTTTGAACTCTTCAATGAACAGGCAGTTTTTCATGGAACTGATTTAAATGAAAGATGGTCAATTGATGAATTTAAAAAATATGCTCAAAATAGATTTGATACTGGTACTGGTTGGACATATACAAGTTTAGAAAGAAACATTTTTATAAATTCTAGTAATACCACTGCATGGTTTGATGAAATAGTAATTAATGAAAAGTATGGAAAATTTAGAGGAACTGGTGTATTATCTAAAGTAGATGGTATGTGGAAAATTGATCAGTATAATTTATTATTTCCTATACCAAATGATCTTCTGCTTAAGTACACAAAAGAAGTAAAAGAATATTTAAAGAACAATTAGATTAAATGAAAAATCTATTTATTAAAATATTAAGATGGGGACTACGTTTACATTCACTATTTCATATAATCGAATTCTTTTCAGCAATCATGGAATCAGCTTATTTAACGGCTTTGATAGCTTTTACAGCAGCATTAATAGAAATTTTAGCTAGTATATATTTACCTAAAGAGCATATTCATTTTAAAGGTGTTATTTCGGATGTTCATGAAAAATGTGATTGAAAAACTTTATACTATTTGATTATTCTAGTTCAAGTATTAATTGATATATTTTCTCGGCATTTACATAATCTTTTGTTTTTATATATGCATTTCTTAAAACTTCTAAATGTTCAATATTAGTCTTATCTCTATTTATAGAAATTTTAATAATAGAAATCAAACTTTCATAATCTTCTATAATTGAAAAAACAGGGTAAATACTTCCTATATCCTCATCAGAAATTTCATCTCCTTTTAAGTTCATATATGCTTTAGCGTATACTACAGCACCAGATAATCTATCATTTCCTTCTTTTTTTAATCTATTAGACTCTGATTGATATTTACCTTTTAAAGCAATAAAATCGAGATTTCGTTCTTGGTCATAATATGGTTTAGCATATGCTTTATATGCATCTATCATATAGATAATTGCTTTCTCATTATTTTCGTCAAACTCTAAGGATTTTTGATAAGCATTAATTGATATTTCATAAATAACATCTAAAGTATCTAATTTTTCTTTATCTGAAAATCCTTGATTTTCACCTAGTGCAAGCCCTAAATTATAATATAAAACTGCCCTATTAAAGTGTAAACTAGCATTTGTAGGATCTGCTTTTAATTGATTGTCTATTTTATTTCTAGCATCGTCCACTTTGTTTAATCGCATTGCAATATTTATTT
>JAYZHG010000065.1:0-4877 GCA_036166735.1 Bacteroidota bacterium
TCATAATCAAAATCTAGTGTAAGGCTATAAGTACTATCGCTTATACAGTCTCCAATATCTACGGACATGTTGGTAATTTTACATTCCCCACCACCACAATCAGGAGGCAACCATTCTATCACTGCAGAACAACTAGAATTATCATTTATGCTAACTAGAAAATAATCATATTCTAAACCACTCATCATAAAAGTGTCTAAGTTTAGTGGTAAATCAGATAGTTTGTAATATCCAATGAAAATGCTGTCACGAGCAAATAAGTCAAAATATTCATTCCCTGGATTCTCATAATCAAAATCTAGTGTAAGGCTATAAGTACTATCATTTATACACTCTCCAACATCTACGGACATGTTGGTAATTTCACAGTTTAATAATTCTTCATCTTTACAATCAGGGGGTAACCATTCTATCGCCGCAAAACAGTTAGAATTATCATTTATACTGACCAACAAATAATCATATTCTAAACTACTTATCATAAGATCTAAGTTTAGTGGTAAATCAGATAATTTATAGTATCCAAGAAAAGCACTGTCACGAGCAAATAAGTCAAAATATTCATTACCTGGATTTTCATAATCAAAATCTAGTATAATACTATAAGTACTATCGTTTATACATTCTCCAACATCTATGGACATGTTGGTAATTTCACAGTTTAACAATTCTTCTTCTTCTTCTTCACAAGAAAAAATAAATAGTAGAAATAAAATTGGAAAAAGTAGCCTCATATAACTTACAACTATAATTTTGAAAAAAAATTGTAATTATTTAGATAATTAATTTTAATGATTAATATCTAAACGTCCAGGTGTATAAGGAGCACCAATAGCTTTTAATTTTTCTTCTAATTCTTTAATATCTACTTTTAATACAGCTATAATTTCCTCGTTTATTGGACCATATTCTTCTTTAGCAATATCAAAACTTTCTAAATGAGTTTGTGTTGGTGAGGCTGTAGAATACTTTTGCTCATTTACTATAATTCTCACTCGATTTGAAGGAGTTGGTAACTGTTGAATATCTAAACGATTTTTTAAAGGGTCTCCGTTTAGTTTTATACTAATCTCTTTTATTTTTAATTCAATATTTCTTACTGATCTAGACAAAATATCAATAGGTTGTTCTACTAATTTTATAGCTTCTTTAATGTATTTAATTTTATTTTCTGCTTCAGAAAGCATACGTTGACTAGCTTGAATTTTTCCTTGAAAAGTGGAAACTTTCCTCTGGAAAGCTACTTTAGAAGCTCTATCTTTTGCTGGCATAATCGTATTATCTAATGCTTTTACAGTAAAAGAAGTAGGTGAAACCATACTAGTTAAGACACCTTTATGATAATAACCTAATTCAATTGTGAATGTACCTGGATTTACAAGTGTTCCTTCAGATGCTCCAGCAAAAGGATTATAGAATGATGAGCTATTTAAATTAATAGGATTCTTTTCCTCGTATCTTAAATTCCAATGGAATCGTTGTAATCCTTTTGAAGGTTTTTTGAATACTTTTTTAACTACGTTTTCAGAAGCATCTTTAATTGTAAATACTAGTTGTGGTACTTCTTCATTTGATTCTGAATATAAGGAACTATAATTTGGATATGGAGTGTCGCTCTCTGACTTTATGAATTCTTTTTCCTTTTTTTGACGTTGCTCTTTTAGAGATTTATAATTCTCATCGTAGTAATATGTAATGATAGCTTCTGGATCAAGATTAGTAGCTGTATAATAATTATCACCTTGAAAAGCTTTTCCTGGCAATCCTAAAGGCATACTTTTTTCCCACATTAATGCTTCTCTAATTGGATAGATTGAAGCTTTAGCGGTTGGTTTAGCATTTTCAATATTTCTTAATGCTGAATAGTCATCTAATACATAAAAACCTCTTCCAAATGTACCTAATACTAAGTCATTTTCACGTTTTTGGATTGCAATATCTCTAACGGCTATTGTTGGTAATCCATTTTTTAAAGCTTTCCATCTTTCTCCTCTGTTTGGAGAGAAAAATACACCAAATTCTGTACCACAAAAAATAAGGTTTTTATCAATATGATCTTCTTCTATTGAATAGATACTACCACGTATTGGTAGGTTGTTAGCGATAGGTTTCCAAGTATTTCCTTTGTCGTCAGATTTAAAAATATAAGGCTTAAAATCTCCATATTTATGGTGATTGAAAGCAACATAAATTACATTAAAATCATGCTGAGATAAATACACACTATTCACGTATGATTGTTTTGGGGCTCCTGGTATATTGTCAATTTTACGCCAATTATTACCACCATTTTCAGATATTTGAATTAATCCATCATCTGTACCTATAGCTAATAAATTAGCATCAATAGGGGATTCAGAGAAAGCAACTATAGTTCCATAAGGAGAAGTAGAACCATGTTTATTAATTGCATCTATACTTAACACTCTATCGTAGACTTTAAGTGTATTTCTATCTAATTTTCTAGATAAATCATCGCTAATTACTTTCCAACTATTTCCGTAATCGTCAGATCTAAATACCTTATTTGCAGCAAAATATAATCTTCCTCTTTTATGTTTGCTTATAGCTAATGGTGCATCCCAATTCCATTTGTAATCTACTTCTCCTTTACCTGCTATAGGTTTAATACCAACTTCTTCACCACTTTTTTTATCGTATCTAACCAACCATCCATATTGTGATTGTGCGTAAACAATGTTTGGATTTTCTTGATCTATTTGTGACTCAAAACCATCGCCTCCATGAGTAATAAACCAATCTTGATTAGTAATTCCATGTGCAGTATTTACTCTAGAAGGACCTCCTAAACTAAAATTATCTTGAGTTCCTCCATATATGTTGTAAAAAGGAAAGTCATTATCTAAAGCTACTTTATAAAACTGTGTGATAGGAAGATTTTCTTTAAAATCCCAAGTTTTTGCAGCATCAAATGTTTCGTATATACCTCCATCGCAGCCTACAAGCCAATGCTTATTATTATTTGGATTAATCCATATAGAATGATTATCAACATGTTTAAAATCTTCACCAACATTTTTGAATGTCTTACCACCATCATGAGTAACGGTCATCCAAGTTTCCATACAATACACTGTATTTACATCCACTGGATCAGCAATAATTTTTTGATAATAAAGACCATTAGTAAAGTGATCACTTTGTCTTTCCCAAAAAGCTCCTCTATTTGTAGATTTATAAAAACCACCTTTTCTGTTGGCTGCTTCAACAATTGCATAAATGGTTTCTGGATCAGCTGGTGATATTGCTAAACCTATTCGACCTAATTCTACTTTTGGTAGACCTTTTTGAATTTTTTCCCATGAATTTCCACCATTAGTTGTTTTATATAACCCCGAACCTGGTCCTCCACCGACATAAGTATATACATGTCTTCTACGTTGTACAGTTGAAGCATATAATACTTCTGGATTTCTTGGATCCATTATTATATCAGTTACACCTGTATGTTCGTCTATATTTAATACATTATTCCACGTTTTACCACCATTTTCACTTTTGTACAATCCTCTATCACCACCTTTACTCCATAACGGACCAACAGCAGCAACATATATTATATTTGAATTTTTAGGATGGACAATGATTTTACCTATATGTTCTGAGTTTTTTAACCCCATGTTTGACCATGATTTACCAGCATCTATTGATTTATATACTCCATCACCATAACTTACAGAACGTTGATGATTGTTTTCTCCTGTTCCTATCCAAATAACGCTTGAATTGTTAGGATCTATGGTAACACAACCAGTAGAATAAGAATTTTCATTGTCAAATATTGGTTCATAATGTACTCCAGAATTAGTAGTTTTCCATACACCACCAGAAGATGTAGCAACATAATATTCTGAAAAATTATTAGGATTTACAGCAATGTCTGAAATTCTACCAGAAGTTAAAGCTGGACCTACACTGCGCCATTTTAAACCATTTAAACTAATATCGTCTAATGGATGAGATTTTTCTTTTTTTTGTTTTTGTGAATAAGAAAGTGTAGTAATGGAAAGAAATAGAAGGAATAAGGTAGTAAATTTTTTCATTTTTTAAGGTATTAGAGTTAGTTGTTCTTTTAAAACTATCTATTTTTTTTATTTCATTCATTTATAAATTAAAAAAAAATTGTAAATTGTTAAGACTATGCTTACGAGATTTTTTTCATTAGTATTTTTTTTCACGTTATTTCTAGTATCCTGTGGGGGGGAAGAAGAGGAAGGACCTACTCCTGTAGATCCTCTAGATGAACAAGCAAATCTTCTTAATGGTAGCTGGATAGTAAAAGATGCAAACTCTGTTACTAAAGATGGAACCATTGTAGATGTCTTTACTAACCTTACTTTAACTATAAGTGGAGGAAGTAAATCTGGTGGAAACTATTCTACTTCAAATTCTGATAGCGCAGAGATATGGCCAAATTCTGGAACGTGGACATTTTCTAATGGAGATAAAAATAAACTTTTACGAAGCGATAATGTAGTGATTAGCATCTCAGTAACAGAAACTACACTAAGGACTAGTTTTACAACAACGGGTGGACTTAAGGATGGAAACTGGGTCTTTGACTTTGTGAAACAGTAACAAAATGAGTGATATATATAAATCACTTACATTTCTATTTTTTATCATTTCTTTTAATGGATTTTCTCAGGTTGATACTGATGGAGATGGTGTAAATGATGATGTTGATAATTGTCCAACAGTAGCAAATGGGTATTCAACTGAAGGAACAACGGTAGCAGGAGGAAATGGCTATGGATCAGCTGCAAATCAACTATATTGGCCACGTGATATTATTGTCGATGCCTCTGGAAATTATTACATAGCAGATGCACAAAATAATAGGATACAAAAGTGGG
>JAYZHG010000066.1:0-8956 GCA_036166735.1 Bacteroidota bacterium
GATTTAATATAAGTTCTAAGAGAATGTGTATTCCAGAATTTCCTAAAGATTTTTTTTTAAAGTCTATAATAGAACTACTAAAAATCGATAAAAAATGGATTCCTAATACTGATAATTCATCTTTATACATTAGACCGATAACTTTTGCTTTAGACCCTTTTATTGGTATTAAGCCTGCTGATATGTATAAATTTATAATTATTACTGCTCCTGTCGGTGGATATTATACAGAACCTGTTAAGGTAAAAATTGAAACTAAATACACAAGAGCAATTAGTGGGGGAGTGGGTTTTTCAAAAACTGCAGCAAATTATGCCGCTGCTTTATATCCTGCTGTAAAAGCTGAAAAAGATGGTTATGATCAATTAATATGGACTGATGGTAAAGAACACAAGTATTTGGAAGAATCTGGTACTATGAACTTATTTTTTGTTATTGATGAAACTATTATAACTGCTCCTTTAGGTGATACTGTTTTGGATGGAGTAACAAGAGATAGTATTATAGTTTTAGCTAATAAATTAAATTTGAATTTAGAGGTTAGAAAAATATCTATTGGTGAAGTAATATCTTCAATAAAAAACGGGAAACTTAAGGAGGCTTTTGGTGCTGGTACTGCCGCTACTGTTGCTCCTATTAAAACAATAGGTTATGAATGTAAAGATTATGATTTGCCTGAAATAAATTCGAAATCATATTCTTCAATATTTTTAGAAGAATTAAATAATATTAAATATGGAAAATCACCAGATTTATTTAATTGGATTACTAAGGTTTAATAATGAATATAGATCAAATTAAAAAACTTCAAGATCGTATAGGGGTATTAAGGGGGTATCTTTGACTATGATAATCGATTAAAAGTAATTAAAGAAAAAGAAAAAATCTCATTAAGTTCTAGTTTTTGGAATGATAGAAAAGATGCAGAAAAAGTACTTAAAGAAATAAGCATAAATAAGATATGGATTGATTCTTATAACGATGTTAATTCAGCAATAGAAGATTTTAAAATTTTATATGATTTTCATATTTCTGGAGATGTTTCTGAAGATGAATTAGAATTTGAATATAATAAAGTTGAAAAATCTCTTGAAAATCTTGAATTTAAAAAAATGCTTTCAAGTAAAGAAGATCAATTGAATGCTATAATAGAAATTAATCCAGGAGCTGGGGGAACTGAAAGTCAAGATTGGGCTAATATGTTGATGAGAATGTATATTATGTGGGCAGAATCTCAGAATTTTATTGTGAAAAAGGTTAATGTTCAACCCGGTGAAACTGCAGGAATAAAATCTGCAATTCTTGGTATAGAAGGACAATTTGCTTTTGGGTACTTAAAAGCAGAGATAGGAGTTCATAGGCTGGTTAGAATATCACCATTTGATTCAGGTGCTAGAAGGCATACATCTTTTGCTTCCATTTTTGCTTATCCAGAAGTTGATGAAACAATTGAAATAAATATAAATTCTGCAGATATTATATGGGAGACATTTAGGTCTAGTGGTGCTGGTGGACAAAGTGTAAATAAAATTGAATCAGCAGTTAGACTTAAGCATGATAAGTCAGGTTTAGTTATTGAATGTCAACAAGAAAGAAGTCAGTTATTAAATAAAGAAAAAGCTCTAAATATGTTAAAATCAAAACTTTATCAAATAGAAATAGAAAAGAAAAACAAGGAAAAAGCAAAAAGAGAAGACACTAAACTTAAAATAGATTTTGGTTCTCAAATTAGAAATTATGTTTTACATCCTTATAAATTAGTTAAAGATATAAGAACAAATATTGAAAGAAATGATGTTACAAAAGTTTTGGATGGTGATATTCAACCTTTTATAAAAGAATTTTTATTACAGTCACAAAATGTATAATATAAATTATATAATTAGAATTTTTTTTGTTATCTACATAAGTGTATTTTAAAAAATAAGTAATGAAATATAAAAAACCTTCGTTTCTTCAGTCAATAACTCCTATTATTTTTTTAGTGGTAATGTTATCAATCAATGTTTTTATTTTTGGTGATTTATCTCTTGATGGTAGCAATCAAATTGTATTGATTCTTTCTGGAGCATTAGCAGCAATAATTGCTTATTTTAATGGAGTAAAGTGGAAAATATTACAAGAAGGTATGGTAAGTAATATAAATTCTGCTATACCTTCATTTATAATTTTATTACTAGTAGGATCTCTTGCTGGTTCTTGGATGATTAGTGGGATAGTTCCTTCTATGATTTATTATGGAATTCAAATTTTAAGCCCTGATATTTTTCTTTTAGCTTCATGTATTATATGCATTATTGTTTCTCTTGCAACTGGTAGTTCTTGGACAACTTCAGCTACTATTGGAATAGCTTTGATGGGGGTAGGGAAATCATTAGGTGTAGGTGATGGTTTTATAGCTGGTGCTGTTTTAAGTGGTGCTTATTTTGGAGATAAAATGTCTCCTTTATCTGATACAACAAATTTAGCTCCTGCAGTTTCGGGAACTACTTTATTTAAACATATAAGATATTTATCATATACTACTATACCATCAATAATAATATGTCTTTTAATATTATTAATTTCAGGTTTTTTATTTGTTGAACCTTCTTCTTTTGAAAATTCATTAATCGTATCTGAATCTATAAAAGAAAAATTTTTTATATCTCCAATTTTATTTTTTCCACCTTCTGTTGTTATCTTTTTGATTTATAAAAAGGTTTCTGCTATTCCAGCATTATTTTTTGGAATTGTATTAGGTGTATTATTTGCAATAATTTTTCAATCAAATATTATTTATGAAATTTCTTTAGATGGTAGAAAAAATTGGATTTCTATTTTTTCTGGTGTTATGATTTCATTATATGGAAATGTTTCTATAGAAACATCAAATGAAATGGTTACAGATTTATTGACATCAAGTGGTATGTTTGGAATGTTATCTACAATATGGTTAATTTTTTCTGCTATGATTTTTGGTGGCGCTATGGAAAAAGGTGGTTTTCTTTCAAAAATTGCCAATACTATTTTAAATCAGGTTAAGTCAACTGGATCATTAGTTACATCTACTGCTGGTTCATGTATTTTTTTTAATATTACTGCATCAGATCAATATTTATCAATAGTAATTCCTGGAAAGATGTATTCAAATTTTTATAAAGAAAAAGGTCTTGCTCCTGAAAATTTGAGTAGGACACTTGAAGACAGTGGAACAGTTACATCAGTTTTGATACCATGGAATACTTGTGGAGCTTATCATTCTAGTGTATTAGGAGTTTCTACTTTAACTTATTTGCCGTATTGTTTTTTTAATATTATAAGTCCATTTATGACAGTTCTTTTTGCATATTTAAAAATTAAAATTAGAAGACTTTAAATTAAATATATTGTATGAAAAATTTGTAATGTATTTCAGTAATTAGTTTATTTTATATTCAATAGATTTATTTTGTGTAATCTATAAGTTTTTTATGATTGTTAAATAGCTAGTATATCGTTTTCTCCATATAGTTTTATCTATATTTTTTTTTACATTGCAATTTGGTTCATTTTCATGATTACAATTATTGAATTTACATTTATCTTTTAATTTATTAAATTCGGGAAAAGTATATTTAATTTCATTTTTTTCTATTTCATAAAATTGAAATTCTTTAAATCCTGGTGTATCAATAAGAAAACTATTTTCATTAATTTCAAACATTTCAGAAAAAGTTGTTGTTTGTTTTCCTTTTTTGGTCTTCTTAGAAATAGGATTAGTTTTTTGTTTTGATTTATTACATAACAAATTTATTAATGTAGATTTTCCTACTCCAGAATTTCCAATCAATAATGTTTTATTCTTTTTCATTATTTGAAGTAAATTATGGACATTAATATTATATTTAGCTGATATAATAAAAGAATCAAATCCTATAGTTAAATAATTTTTTAAAATAATATTTAGATTTTCTAATTCATTTTTGTTTAAAATATCCAATTTATTAAAAACTATTATAGGTTTAATATTGTAGTAATTTGCTGATACAAGACATCTATCTATAAAGCTAATTTTAGTATATGGTTCTTTAATACTACATAATATTAATAATTGGTCAATATTAGAAGCCATAATATGTCCTTTATCATTTCTATTTGATTTTCTAATTATACAATTTTTTCTTTCGTATATATTATTAATAATAACATCTTTATTTTTTATTAATTCCACATAATCTCCTGATGCAATTGGATTTGTTAATTGGTTATCAATTTTAAACTTTCCTCTTAGAATAGATTTGTAGATTTTGTTATTAATTTTTACATCATACCATTTACCAGTTGATTTAGTAATTAAACCTTTCATTTCAATTAATTATTAGGGACTTATATGTATTTATAATGTAACTTAAAATGATTTCTCTTCCAGTTTTTTTTATTGATGAAGTAATAAAAAATGTAGGTATTTCTTTCCAAGTTTTAAGGAGTTCTTTATTAAAATTATCTATATTTTTATCAATATTTGAAGTATTAATTTTGTCGCATTTAGTATAAATTAAATTAACAGGAATATTATTTTTTCCTAAAAAATTAATTAAATCAATATCAATTTTTTGAGGTTTTAATCTGCTATCAATTAAAATAAAAACTAAAGCTAATTTATTTGATTTGAGCAAAAAATCTTTAGTCATATTGTCCCATTTTTTTCTATCTTTTTTACTTGTTTTTGCCCAACCATATCCTGGTAAATCAACAAAATATATTTTTTTATTAACTATAAAATGGTTTATTAATTTTGTTTTTCCAGGTTTAGAAGAAATTTTAGATAGTTTTTTATTATTAACTAGCATGTTTATTAATGATGATTTTCCAACGTTTGATCTTCCATAAAAAATAAATTCTGGTAATTTCTTTTTTGGACATTCTTTTAAATCAGAACTACTTTTAATAAATTTAGCCTCTATATTTTTCATAATTATTTTTATCCTCTTTGCAATTTTAATTCAATTTTAAAGTTTAGGTATTATATTTAGATATAATAATGAAAAAGAATTTTTTAATTATTTTAATTATTTGTGGTTTTTCATATTCCTCAAAATCCCAAAGTAATACAATAAATTTAGGAAACTATGATGATAATCGTATTCATTATGGTTTTTTACTTGGCTTACATTCTTCGTATTATAGGATGTATTATTCAAATAATTTTATAGATTCAAATTATAATAATCTTCATAGCATTATTCCTTCTTCTAAACCTGGATTTAAACTTGGTTTTATTTCTGATTTTAATCTAATCTATCCATTTGATTTGAGAACATTATTGCAAGTTGGTTTTTATGAATTTAATATGGATTATTTGTATACAGATGGTACTATTTTTTCTGATACTAGATCGGCAACATTACTTGAATTTCCTTTGTTAATTAAATATAAATCAAAAAGAAGGGGTAATCATAGAATGTATATGCTTGGAGGATTAAAACCAAGTTTAGAAATTGGAGCAAAAAATAAGGATGAAGCAGGAAAAGATATATTAAATTTAAAATCTTTTGATTTATCATTAGAAATAGGTTTTGGCAGTGACATTTTTTTTCAGTTATTTAAACTGTCTCCAGAAATAAGATATTCTAGAGGACTAATAAATTTATTAAAAAATACTCCTGATAATTTTAATGAATATAATTTACCAATTGATAAATTGTTTGTTCATAATATTTCAGTTTTCTTTACTTTTGAAGGTGGGCCTAAATAATAATAGAAAAATAGCTTTAATTACAGGTGCAACATCAGGAATTGGTGAGGCAACAGCTATTTTATTGTCAAATTATTGTTCATTAATAATTTGTGGTAGAAGAAAAGATAAACTCAAAAAATTAGAAAAATCTTTATCTAAAAAAACTGATATATTATCTCTTTGCTTTGATGTTAGAGATAAGAAGGTTATTAAAGATAAAATCCAAGGATTAACTAATGATTGGAAATGTATTGATATATTGGTTAATAATGCTGGTAATGCTCATGGTTTTGATTTAATTCATGAAGGTAATTTAGAAGATTGGGATGCGATGATAGATATTAATGTTAAGGGTTTGTTGTATGTTACTAAATCAGTTGTTCCTCTTATGGTTAAAAGAAAAAGTGGAATAATAATTAATATCGGTTCAATAGCGGGAAAAGAAGTTTATACTAAGGGAAATGTTTATTGTGCATCAAAATTTGCAGTAGATGCAATTTCTAAAGGAATGAGATTGGATTTGAACAATTTTAATATAAAGGTTACATCTATTAATCCAGGATTGGTAGAAACAGAATTTTCTATGGTTAGATTCAAAAATAATATAGATAAAGCAAGAAATGTATACAAAGGTATGCAACCTTTAAAAGCAAATGATGTAGCTGAGATTATTGATTTCATAATAAAAAGACCTGATAATATTTGTATTAGTGATATAAGCATACTTCCTAAATCTCAAGCATCTTCTACAGTTGTTAAAAGATCTGATTAATATTTAAAATATACTAAACAAGTTATGTTAAACAGGATATTAATAATAGGAGCTGGAAAATCATCTCCATTTTTAATTGAATACTTATATGAAAGAAGATTTAATTTAAATATTGATCTTACTGTATTGGCAGATAAAAAACCTGATTATTTTGTAAACAATTTTAAAGATTTAAATTTTATAAAAGTAAATATTAATGATTCAAATGTTTTAAAAGGTTTAGTTGATAAGTCTTACATTGTAATTAGTTTATTGCCACCAACACTTCATTTTAAAATTGCTCAAATTTGTTCAGAAGTAGGAGTTAATATGATAACGGCTTCCTATTTAGATGAAAATATTAAAAAATTACATGATTCTTTTTTAAAAAATGATTCTTTTTTATTTATGGAAATGGGACTTGATCCAGGAATAGATCATATGTCTGCAATGAAAGTTATAGATGAACTAAAAATTACTTCTAAAATATTAGAATTCGAATCATATACTGGGGGTTTAATTGATTATGATAAAGAAGAAAATCCTTGGGGATATAAATTTACTTGGAACCCTATGAATGTAATTTTAGCGGGATCAGATGATGCTTATTATATTGAAAATTATAAGAAAGTTTTTGTTCCTTATACAAAATTATTTAAAAACATAAAGGATATAAATATTCCTGGAGTTGGTCATCTTGAAGGTTATCCTAATAGAGATTCTCTAAAGTATAAAGATTTATATAAACTTGATAATATAAAAAATTTGCGTAGAGGGACACTAAGAAATAAGAGCTTTTGTGGTTCTTGGAATATTTTTGTTCAATTAGGTTTAACAGATAATGATTTTGTTATAAATAATGCACATAAGATGAGCCATTTCGATTTTTTTAGTATGAAAAAATTTTCTAAAGACAAGTCTTCTTTTTTAAGGTTTATCCAAGATGAGTATAATTTAGAAAATGATTGTGATGAAATTAAGAATTTAAAATGGATTGGTATGTTTTCAGATGAAAAAATATCTTTATCTAGTGGCACTTCAGCTG
Organism: Bacteroidota bacterium; assembly: GCA_036166735.1. Classification (GTDB taxonomy): domain Bacteria; phylum Bacteroidota; class Bacteroidia; order Cytophagales; family MED-G16; genus JAPYTU01. The sequence goes on from JAYZHG010000066.1 coordinate 7,495, forward strand.
AAATATTGTTACATATTATAAATAAAAAATGGACATTAAATGATAATGAGCTTGATTTAATAGTTATGTATCATAAATTTGTATTTGAAGAAAATGGTATTAAAAAAGTGTTATTTTCTTATCTTAAAGTGAGAGGAGAAAATAAAATTAAAACTGCTATGGCTAAGACAGTTGGTCTTCCAATTGCAATTCTTGTTGAATATATAATAGAGAGCGGATTACAAATTAAGGGAATTAATTTACCATTTGATAAAAAAATTTATACTCCAGTTCTTAATAAATTAAAATATAATGGTATTTCTTTTGAAGAGAAAGTATTTAATATTTAAAAGTTTCCATAAAATTAGTTGTAAAAACTCCTGATTTGAATTTTTTATTGTTCATTAGTTTTATGTGAAAGGGTATTGTAGTTTTTATGCCTTCAATTATAAATTCTTCGAGTGCTCTTTTCATTCTAACAATAGCTTCTTCTCTTGTTTGATGACTTACAATTAATTTGGCAATCATTGAATCATAATTTGGAGGTACTTCATATCCAGAATAAATATGTGTATCTACTCTTACTCCATGACCTCCTGGTTTATGTAGTGCTGTTATTTTACCTGGTGATGGTCTAAAATTAGCTGATGGATCTTCAGCATTTATTCTGCATTCTATGGAGTGGAGTTTTGGATAATAGTGTCTTCCTGAAACTTTTACTCCATCGGCAACTTTAATTTGTTCTTTTACTAAATCATAATTTGTTACTGCCTCTGTTATTCCATGTTCTACTTGAATTCTGGTATTCATTTCCATAAAATAAAAATTTTTATACTTATCAACTAAAAATTCAATTGTACCAGCACCCTCATATTTAATGAATTTACCAGCCTTTACTGCAGATTCTCCCATTTTATCTCTTAATTCTTTATCAACAATTGGTGAAGGTGTTTCTTCAACTAATTTTTGATGCCTTCTTTGTATAGAACAATCTCTCTCAGATAAATGACTAACATTTCCATATTGATCACCAATAATTTGAATTTCTATATGATGTGGTTCTTCAATAAATTTTTCTAAATATAAACCTGAATTAGAGAAAGATGCTTCTGACTCAGCTTTTGCTCCATTCCAAGCACTGTCAAATTCACTTTCTTTATTAACAATTCTCATTCCTTTTCCACCGCCACCAGCTGTTGCTTTAAGAATAATAGGATAATTAATTTTTTTTGCAATTTTTTTACCTTCAGAAATATCTTTTATCAGACCATCTGAACCTGGTATAGTTGGTATACCAGCAGCTTCCATTGTTTTTTTAGCAGAAACTTTGTCACCCATTTTTTGAATCATGCTGGCACTAGGTCCAATAAATTTTATTTTACTTTCATGACAAATTTTAGAAAATTCAGCATTTTCAGATAAAAAACCATATCCTGGATGTATTGCATCAGAATTTGTTATTTCTGCAGCTGCCATAATTTTT
>JAYZHG010000067.1:0-3424 GCA_036166735.1 Bacteroidota bacterium
AATTCATACGTATGTCCTGAAGATGATTATCATGTTAGGATTGGATCCAAAGAGTATTTTGAAATTTTATTCGATAATAAATCTTTTGAAGAATTGGATAAAGATTTATCATCTTCAGATCCTTTAAAGTTCGTAGATACTAAGTCATATAAAGGAAGGGTTAATAAATCTCAAAAAGATACTGGTTTAAAAGATGCAATTAAAACTGGTGTAGGAAAAATTAATAATCATGATATTGTTATATCATGCATGGACTTTTCCTTTATTGGTGGATCTATGGGATCTGTAGTTGGAGAAAAAATTTCTAAAGCAATAGATTATTCATTAAAAAAGAAAATTCCTTTGATGATTATTTCTAAATCTGGTGGAGCTAGAATGATGGAGTCAACGTATTCATTAATGCAAATGGCTAAAACATCATCAAAATTAGCTTTATTATCAAGAGAGAAAATACCTTATATATCACTTATGACTGATCCAACAACTGGAGGTGTTTCTGCATCATTTGCAATGCTTGGAGATTTTAATATTGCTGAGCCTGGAGCATTAATAGGCTTTGCAGGACCAAGAGTTATTAAGGAAACAATCGGATCCAATTTGCCTAAAGGATTTCAACGTTCAGAATTTTTGTTTGAACATGGATTTTTAGATTTTATAGTTGATAGAAGAGATTTAAAAACTAAAATTTCTAAGTTGTTAAAACTACTTAAAAACTAATTTTTATTTTCTTAGATTAAGAGATAAACTAATTTTTTTCTGTTTTATATTTGTGCAAAATCGAATTAAATTTTGTATCGGTGACATTGATTGCAACTTCTGTTATTGCTTTTTCAATAATAATTTTATTTCTAGTCTTTATTTTACTTTTTGCTCAATCTAAATTAGTTCAATCTGGTAATGTTAATATAATAATTAATGGGGATGAAGATAATCCTTTAATTGCAGCAGCAGGAGGAACATTATTATCTACGTTATCATCACAAAAAATGTTTTTGCCTTCTGCTTGTGGAGGAGGTGGAACTTGTGCTATGTGCAAGTGTAGAATTATAGATGGTGCTGGTGATGTACTTCCAACAGAAGTTGGTCATTTATCTAGAACAGAACAAACAGATAGAGTTAGACTTTCTTGTCAGGTTAAAGTAAAACAAGATATGAGAATTGAAATACCTAAAGAAATTTTTGGTATAAAAAAATGGGAATGTGAAGTGGTTTCAAATTATAATGTTTCAACTTTTATTAAAGAGCTTGTTGTAAAGTTACCTTCAGGTGAAATTTTAGATTTTGAGTCAGGTGGTTATATACAAATTGATGTGCCTGAAACAGAAATAGATTTTGCTAACATAGATATAACACCACATCCAGAATTAGGTCACAAAAATGATGTTTTTAAAGAGGAGTGGGATAAGTTTAATTTGTGGCCACTAAAAATGATAAATGATGAACCTGTTTTTAGAGCTTATTCTATGGCTAATCATCCTGCTGAGGGAAATATGATGATGCTTAATATTAGAATTGCAACTCCACCATGGGACAGGCAAAATAATAAATGGATGGATTTAAATCCTGGAATATGTTCTTCTTATACTTTTTCTAGAAATCCTGGGGATAAAATTTTTATTTCTGGACCTTATGGAGAATTTCATATTAATAATACTCAAAGAGAAATGATTTATATAGGTGGTGGAGCAGGAATGGCTCCTCTTAGATCTCATATTTTTCATTTATTTCATACTGAGAAAACGAAAAGAAAAGTTTCTTATTGGTATGGGGGAAGATCAAAAAAAGAATTGTTTTATATGGATCATTTCAAGAAAATTGAACAAAAATTTAATAATTTCAAGTTTTTTGTAGGATTGTCCGAACCATTACCTGAAGATGATTGGTCTATAAAAAAGAATATGGATGATAATAAAGATGGTTATGTAGGTTTTATTCATCAAGTTCTTTATGATAATTATTTAAAATCTCACTCTGAACCAGAAGATGTTGAATATTATCTTTGTGGTCCTCCTTTAATGAATCAGGCAGTATTGAAGATGTTAGAAGATATGGGAATTCCTGATGAAAATATTAGATTTGATGATTTTGGAAGTTAATTTTTGAATAGTTTAATATATTTTTTCTAAATTTTTTCCTTATAAAGTGACAGAATAACCACCATCTACTGGTAAGTTAATTCCATTGATATAACTAGCTTCATTGCTACATAAAAAACAAGTAGCACTTGCTATTTCTTCAGGATTAGCAAATCTTGCTGAAGGTATTTCTAATTTATATTCGTTTTCAATTTCTCTTTCTTTTTTATGGTATGTTATTGCATTAGATTTAATTAAATCTTTTAATCTTTCTGTAAGTGTAAATCCAGGTAATATATTATTTACTGTGATTCCAAATTTTCCTAGTTCAAAAGATAATGTTTTAGACCAGCTTGCCATTGCCCATCTTACAGTGTTAGAGATACCTAAGTTTTGTATTGGTGCTTTTACAGAAACAGAGATTATATTTACTATTCTCCCAAATTTTGATTTTTTCATATGAGGGACTAGTGCTTTAACTAAAATGTGACTGCAATGAAGATGCATAGAGAGATATTGGTCAAATTCTTCTTTTTTTGCATCCATTATTTGTCCAGCTGGTGGTCCTCCAGTATTATTTATTAATATTTCTGCATTGTAGCCTTCAGATAAGAAAGCATTAATATGGGCTTTTAATTTATTAGGATCATTAAAATTAGCAATAATAAAATTATGCTCTTGATTATCTGAGTCATCTAATTCTTTGAGAACACTTTTTAACTTGGTTTCATCTCTTGCTACTAACGTTATATGTGCTTTTTGTTTAGATAGCATAAGTGCAATAGCTTTTCCAATTCCTTGTGTGCTGCCACATACAATTGCTCTTTTCCCTTTTAACGATAGATTCATATATTTTTTTTAACTTATAAATATAATTCAATATATGAAAAAAGATTATGCTTTAAAAATGGATCACAATGATCCAATAGGATTTGCAAAAAATCATTTTTTTGTACCTCAAAGAAAAGAAACTAAAGTAACATATCTCTGTGGAAACTCATTGGGATTACAACATAAGGACATAAAAATTTATATAGAAGAGGAATTGAGTAGTTGGAAAAAAAATGCTGTAGATGGACATTTTATTGGCAATAGACCATGGGTTGACTATCAAGAAGAAGTTAAAAGTATGTTGTCTAAATTATTAGGCTCAAATCAAAAAGAAATAGCTGTTATGAATTCACTTTCAGTTAATCTCCATTTATTAATGATTAGTTTTTACAGACCTGATAAAGTAAGATTTAAAATATTAATGGAGAAAAATGCTTTTTCTTCTGATAGGTATGTTGTGATGTCTCATTTGGAATCTCGTAATTTATCTTATGAAGATACTATTATTGAAGTATCGC
>JAYZHG010000068.1:0-6863 GCA_036166735.1 Bacteroidota bacterium
ATTTCTCCTGAATCATGTTCTTCTATTTTGTGGAGGAGTTGGGACTATAAAGAGCAGGCTGCTGAAGCATTACAATTAACAGCAAATGATCTTAAAAAAATGAATTTGATAGATGGAATAATAAAAGAACCTCTAGGTGGTGCTCATAATGATGTAGATTTTGCTGCTGACAAATTAAAAAAAGTAATACTTAGTGAGATAGAAAAATTAGAAAAAATAGATCCTGAGAAAAGAATTTTAGATAGAGTTGAAAAATTTTCTTTGATGGGAGTTACAAAAAATGATTAGGTTCATAAATACGTTAATATTTAAAAAAATTTTGGGTTGGAGAATTGAAGGATTTATCCCTGAAGACAAGAAAATTATTGCTATTGTTGCTCCTCATACTTCATGGCACGATTTTTTTGTTGGAATATTTACTCGTTCAGTTTTAAAGATGGAAAATAAGGTTAAATTTCTAGGTAAGGAAGAATTATTTAAAATTCCATTTTTTGGATATATATTAAGAAAAATTGGTGGTTTCCCTGTTGTCAGAAACAAGAAAACAAATTCAGTAGATAGTGTAGTTGAAATATTTAATAAAAAGAAAAATTTTTTTTTGGCTTTGGCCCCTGAGGGTACAAGAAAAAAAGTTGATAAACTTAAAACAGGTTTTTATTATATTGCACTCAAAGCTAAGGTTCCTATTCTTTTAGTAGGTTTTGATTTTAAGAAAAGATTAGTTCATTTTGGTGAAAAATTATATCCTTCAGGAGATATTGAAAAAGATATGAAAACAATTATTACCTATTTTAAAAAATTTCAAGGAAAAATACCTGTTAATGGTTTAAATCATCTTAAAGTATGAAAAAATATATAATTGTATTTTTTATATTCATTACATCTGCATTTAGTTTTAATAACACATTATTAAATTTTAATTCAAAAGAAGTTATTCAGGCTGACTCTGTTTTATTTCCCGAAATTAAACATAGAGAGCAAACAAAATTGATTAAGCAACTATTAACAAGATACCATTATAAGAAGGTTTCTTTTGACGATTCTTTATCTGTTAAAATATTGAATAATTATATAAAGAGTCTAGATCCAAATAGAGAATATTTTTATGGTGCTGATATTAAATATTTTGATCAATATAAGTATGAAATAGATAATTATATTAACAATGGATATTTGGAGCCAATCTATGAAATTTTTGCTGTTTATAATGAAAGAGTAAAAGATAGGATAGATTATGTTTTCGATTTATTATCTAAAGAGCCTGATTTCACTTTTGATGAAGAATTCTTCTATGATAGAAAAGATGGAGAATGGTTTTTAACTGACGCTGAGTTAAATGATCATTGGAGAAAAAAGATTAAGTATGCGATTCTTAATATGAAAATTTTAGGAAAATCATGGAAAGATAATCAAGAGACTTTGGATAAAAGATATAAGAGGTTTCAAAAAACTATAAGCCAGTTTAATAATGAAGATGTATTTGAGATTTTCATCAATTCTTATACAGAACTTTATGATCCTCACACTAATTATTTTTCACCCGTAAATGCTGATAGGTTTGAAATAACTATGAGTAAATCATTTGAAGGTATAGGGGCAAGGTTACAACAGGATGTCGAATACACAACAATATATGAAGTTATGCCAGGTGGCCCTGCATACAGAAGTGGAAAATTAGAAAAAGGAGATAAAATTATAGGTGTTTCTCAAGGATATGAAGGGGTTTTTGAGGATATTATAGGTTGGAGATTAGATGATGTGGTTTCTAAGATTAAAGGACCTAAAGGATCAGTTGTTAGATTATTAGTAATGAAAAGAGAATTTGAATTTGATGATTATCCTGATACTTTAAGTCTAGTAAGAGATGTTGTAGATGTTGTAGATGAAGATGCTACATTTGATGTTGTTCCATTTAATTCTCAAAACAAAATATATACTTTTGGAGTTATCAAAATACCTAGTTTTTATATGAATTTTGATGATGCACAAAAAGGAATTTTAGGTTATAAAAGTGTAACTAGAGATGTTAAGAAATGTATTGACTCATTAAGAGAAAAATCAGTTGATGGTATTATTATTGACTTAAGAAATAATGGGGGAGGTTCCTTACAGGAAGCTATTGATTTAACAGGTTTATTTATTGAAACTGGTCCTGTAGTACAGATAAAGTCTTCAAATGGCAGAATAGATATTGAAAAAGATTTTGATAAAAACATATATTATGATGGTCCATTATTATTACTGAATAATTCTTTTACAGCTTCTTCATCTGAGATATTTTCAGGAGCTGTTCAAGATTATAAGAGGGGACTTGTTGTTGGTGAATCGACATTTGGTAAAGGTACTGTGCAAAATTTATTAGGATTAGATAGGTTTTTCCCTAAAAGTGATAAAAAATTTGGTCAGCTTAAACTTACTTTAGCAAAGTATTATAGAGTAAGTGGTGGTAGCACTCAAAAAGTTGGTGTAACACCACATGTTGAATTTCCTAATATTTATGATAGATCTATTTATACTGAAAATTCTAGGGAAAATGCACTCAAATGGGATAAAATAAGAGAAATTTCATATGATGAAAAAGAATTTGTTTCTCAAAAACTTGTTGATCATCTTAAAATAAAATTTAATAAAGATTTGAATTCAGATTCTACCTTTATTAATTACATGTCTTATGTATCTAAAATTAAAGAAAATAGAAACAGATTATCGGTTACTTTAAACTATGAAAAACGTTTACAGGAGAAAAAGAATAATGATTTAAAGAATACTTCGTTAGACACATCAATTAAAATAACAGAAATATTTCCAATTGAAGAAAAAAAATTGATGGATAAAATTAAAAATGATCTTTATTTAAGAGAAAGTTTGAAGTTATTTGCTGAAATGCTTGGCTTTAAAGAAAGTTAAAACCCTTATTTATAATCCTAATTTTTTATTTAACAACGTAATTTGTTGATAATTATATCAAATTATGTTGATAAGTGTTGTTTAGGAATGTGGAAAAGTTGTGGATAATTAAAATTGAAATATTCTTGTATGGGTATGAAAAATTATTTTACTTAGTGTTCTCAAGCGAGGAAAAAAAGTTGAAACGCAAGTTTCGGCAAGTCGTGGAAAAGTAGAAAGGTGCTTAGGCACAAGGATACAAAGAAGCAACGAGCTCTAAAAGTGGAAGCTTAATTTATTAGGAAAAAACTTAAAGGACATTTTAACCAAAACTTGACCATCAAGCGAGAGATAAAAAAGTTGAAACGCAAGTTTCGGCAAGTAGCAGAAAGGTTGAAAAGAACTACGGTACTTAGAAACAAAGAAGCAACAAGCTCATGAAGTGGAAATTTAATTTATTAAACGAAAACTTTAAGGACTTTTTAACTGTAGCTTGACGTTTGGAAAGCACTACGGTGTTCTTTAAATGAAAAGGGCGAAAATTCGATAAGAATAATCGCCCTTTTATTGTTTATAGGCATTCCTAATAATATTTAATCAATAATTATACCAGTAACTCCTTTTTCTTTTAAGAAGGATGTAAACGTATTAAGATCGTTTTCCAATATATCTTTATAAGGAGAAATAATTGTATTATAATTTTTAGATAATTCATCTAATCTTTTTAGCATTCCATCATTTGGTTTTTGTATATCAGTAGTAACTCTATCATAAAGATGAGTAATATGATTTGTCCATTTTCTTGCATAGTTAATTTCATCTTGAGACGTTTTTATTTTATTTTGATATAATTAAGATTAAATAGCAACAATTTTTTCAATTACTTTATTTCCTAACTGTTTCATCTCATTGCTAAATTCCTTTTCTTTTGTTAAGGTTATATAACTTTTAATTTGAGTAGTAATTTGCCTCATTTCATTTAATTTTTTCTGAGATTCATTAATTAATTTAATTACTTGATTTGCTATATCAAATTGATTTTGAAGATCTGTATTAGAGACGTCCCATCTTGGATCTACAGCTACTGTTAAAGGAACAGAAAGCACCTCTTCATTAACTGATAACTCTATTATATAGATTCCTGGAACTGCTTCAGGTCCGTATGATCTACTTGCACTATAGTACATAGAAACAAAATCTTTTTGTATTTCAGGAGCTTCGTATTCTAAGTCCCAGTAAGCAGTATGTACACCTGATTTAAGGGTGTTTGAATCCATATCAACATCGAATAGATATTCATCAGATTTCATTAAATCAACTATGGTATTTCCATTAGGATCTTTTATGATAAATTTTACTTTTTTCAGGCTAACATCTTTTGGAATATAAAATGAAAAATCATTTTCATAACCAGGACCTCCACCACCTCTCCATCCTCCGCCAATATTTGTTCTGTAGGCTACTTCAGGCCTAAATAGGTGTGGTTTATTGTTATTTGTTTCTACAGAATTTACTTCATGAAGGATATTTATTTTATCTAGTATCCAAAATCCTCTTCCTTGGGTTGATATTGCCAAATCATTTTGTGTTACTTCCATGTCAGTGATTGGTACATTTGGTAAATTAAGCTGCAGTGATTTCCAATTATTCCCGTTATTAAATGATACAAATGCTCCAAACTCTGTTCCAGCATAAATTAAACCTTTTACTTTAGGATCCTCAGCAATACTTCTCACAAAATGATTACTAGGAATTCCATTTTTACCATTAGTTAGTAGTTTCCAGTTTTTACCATAATCGTCAGTAAGTATTATATAAGGATTAAAATCATTATTTCTATAGTTGTAAACAGCAACAATTGCTCTTCCAGGAGCATGAGATGATAATTCTATTTTATTTATTGTTCCTTGAAAAGGTATAATTTTTGATGGAGTTACGTTTGACCATGTATTCCCTCCGTCCTTAGTTATATGAATTAAACCATCATCAGATCCAGTCCAAATTTCATTTTCAACATGAGGGGATTCTTCAAGAGCAAATATTGAAGAGTATACTTCAACTCCCGTTGCATCATTTTGTATAGGTCCTCCAGGAATTTCTGCTTTTTCTTCATCTTCTAAAAGGAGTTGTCTTGTTAGATCAGGGCTCATAATTTCCCATGAAACTCCTTTATCAGAAGTTTTATGAATAACATTGGATCCTACATATACGTCATCGGTGTTATATTGAGAAATAAATACAGGGTAATTCCATTGAAACCTGTAATTTAGATCATCTTGTCTAGTGCCTTCTGTCAAATGAACATACGGAGTTCTTTGGTATTCTTCACCTGTCTCTAAGTTTTTATAGGTGAATTCTCCACTATATCCTGTTGAGTATAATATATTAGGATTTGTTGGATGAACAGCTATATCAGAACATTCAGTTCCACCAGCATTGAACCAATGTTCAAAAGGTGTTAGTCCCGGTAAACCTCTGCTAGGTACTCCAATAGTAGAATTATCTTGTTGACCAGCATACATTCTAAATGGAAATTGATTATCTACTGTTAGTCTATAAAATTCAGAAGTAGGTTGATTTAGTTGCATTGACCATGTTTCTCCGCCATTAAGGCTTATGTTTGACCCCCCATCATTACAATTAATCATAATTTGATTATTATTTGGGTTTATCCAAACACCATGATTATCACCATGTGGTGTTGAAATTCTTTTATCAAATGTTTTTCCACCGTCAATGGATTTGTAGAAGCCAGTGTTAGAAGCGTATATAATGTTTTCATTTAAAGGATCTGCGGTTATATGAGAGTAGTACCATCCTCTTTGTCTAAGTTTGTTATCACTATTTACCTTCTTCCAGTTTTTACCTCCATCATCTGATCTATATAATCCACCTTCATTTTCTTCTTTAGCCTGTATCATCGCGTATAAGCGTTTTGGATTTATAGGTGAATACTCTACTTCAATTTTTCCAGTTAATCCCTTAGGGAGTCCTTCTGTTAACTGTTTCCAAGAAGAGCCGGCATCTTTTGACATAAAGACGCCTCCTTCATCACTACCATCTATGAGAGCCCAAGGTTTTCTCTGAACGGTCCAAAAAGAAGCAATAAGTTCCTTTGGATTATTAGGATTCATTTCTACGTCTCTAGCACCAGTTTTATTACTAATAAAATGTATTTTTTTCCATGATGTACCACCATCAGTAGTTTTGTACAATCCTCTCTCATTATTATTTCCAAAAATATTTCCAACTACAGCAACGTAAACGATGTCTGGATTCTTTGGATGAATTTCAATTTTTCCAATTAAACCAGCCTTAGGAAGTCCAATAAATGTCCAATTCTCTCCAGAATCCACAGATTTATACATTCCGTTTCCAATGGATATATTACCTCTTGGGTCAGCAGATCCTGTCCCTACGTAAACAATATTTTCATCAGCTTCAGCTACAGCTATTGCTCCAATAGAACCAACAGTTATTTGTCCATCAGATATGTTTTTCCATCTAATTCCCGCATCAGTTGTCTTCCATACTCCACCTCCTGTTGTACCCATAAAAAAGGTATAAGGTTTAGAATTAACACCTGATATTGCTGTTGATCTTCCTCCACGTGTGGGTCCAACAAAACTCCATTCTATGTTTTTATATAGTTCATCGCTCTGTGTCTCTTCTTTTTGTGCTAAAAGATTTGAGAATGTAAAAAGAGAAAATACAATGAAGTAGGGGATTAGTGTTTTTTTGTACATGGTTATTTTTATTTTATTTTTTGTCAATATAATAAGAACTTTTAAATATTTGAATTTCACTTGCTTTTTAAGCAAAAATATCTTTTTAGGTAAGTCTAATTATAAATATATAAAATACTATAAATCAGTAAGTTATATATATATAAATAAACTAATAATTAAATTTATAAAAAAATAGTTTTTTTTAAATACATTAAAGTAAAATTAGATATTTATAATTTTTTTTTTTGT
>JAYZHG010000069.1:0-3095 GCA_036166735.1 Bacteroidota bacterium
TGTTTTATAGCCAACGTAACTTGCTTTAAGAATCATACCCTCTTTAATATCTCCTACTAAAGTGAAATATCCATTTTCATTAGCACTTGATCCAATTTTAATTTCATCAATATATACATTTGAGTAAGAGAGCCTCTCCCCAGATCCACTTTCTTGAATAACTCCAGAAATCACATTTTGAGAAAAAAGATCTATAGAAATAAAACTTAAAATAAATATTAATAAAACTAATTTTTTCATAATAAAATAAATCGAATGAGATAAATAGAAGAGTTTATACTATTGTGTAGAAAGGTACTCTTTTAACCCTAAAATTAAGATATTAGTGAAGGGGGACCTCTTTGAGAGTCAATTAAATTTATCTTATAAACAGATAATTGTTGAGAGTAATTATTCTTTATTTTACTGTAAGATATGTTTAGTATATCTTCTGAATTATTAATGAAATATACACCTACTTTTGTTTTACTTGTCATGCACTGTGGACAATCATTACTAACTTCATGATAATGAATTCCATCTGCACTACAAATTTCATGTTGATGTCCAAAAAAACTATTTCCTGATTCAAATAAAACTGGACTTAAAAGTAAGGCAAGAAATAAAATAGAAATTTGTTTTTTCATTAGTAAGCCAAATATATAAAATTAGTCTAATACTGCAACTAATTTTATATCACATTTCAATAAACCCGATATAGGACAATTATTTTTTGCAATCTTTGCTAACTCTTGAAATTTATCATTACTAATATTTGAAATCTTAGCATTTAATTTTAATTCTATTGATTCTACGACACCATCAACAAAAGTTAACTCAGCATCTGTTATTAACTCATCTGGATAATAATCATTCTCATTCAAAACAAAACTAAGCTTCATATTAAAACAGCCAGCATGTGCTGCAGCTATTAATTCTTCAGGATTAGTACCAAGTTTTCCATCATCATTTTGAAATCTTGTCTTAAAACTATAAGGAAGATCTTTTAATGCCCCACTTTGAGTAGAAAGTGTTCCATTTCCATCTTTACCATTTCCATTCCATACAACGTGTGAAGTTCTTTTCATATTATATAAATTTAAATTTTAACAATCATTTTACCAATATTTTTTCCATCAAATAAACCTAAAAACGCTTCAGGAATATTTTCAAATCCTTCAATAATAGTTTCTTTTATAGAAATTTTTCCTGCTTTAATCCATTCTGCTAATTTCATTTGTGCTTCCAAATATTTATCAGCATAATCAAAAACTATAAATCCCTGAAGTCTTACCCTATTTCTTATGATAATTGGATTAATTCGAGGACCAACAGTAAGAGACTTATCATTATATTGAGATATTGCACCACAAACAGGAACCCTACAAAAATTATTAGCATTTAACATTACACCATCAGATACCACTCCTCCAACATTATCAAAATAAATATCAACTCCATTTGGACAAGCCTCTTTAATAGCTTTAGCCATATTATTAGTTTTTTTATAATTTATTGCTGCATCCAATTTGAATTTATCTTTTAACTGCTTTGTTTTTTCATCTGATCCTGCAATACCAACTACCTTACATCCCTTAATTCTTCCTATTTCTGAAACTGTGATTCCAACAGCTCCTGCTGCACCTGATACTACTAAAGTTTCTCCTTCTTTTGGTTTTCCAATTTCTAATAATCCAAAATATGCAGTTAATCCTGTCACACCTAAAACTCCTAAATATGAAGATAAAGGTGCCAAATCTGCACTCACTGGGAATAACCCTACTCCTTTAGAAACTTGATATTGTTTCCATTCCATCATACCAGTAAGATGGGTACCGACAGAATAACCTTTGTTCTTTGATTCCACTACTTCAGCAACAAGAGCAGACTGCATTGGCTTGCCAACCTCAAAAGGAGGTATATATGATTTTACATCATTCATTCTTCCTCTTATATAAGGATCAACCGATACATACAATGCCTTTAATAATATTTCTCCTTCGACAATTTTTGGTATTTCTTCAGTTTTAAGTAAAAAGTTTTCTTTTGTAGGTAAGCCGTCTGGACGACTATTAAGTATAATTGATTTGTTCATAATAAATCTGAATTTAATTTTTTACAATTTAACCCAAAAAAGTAATACTTTTATTTAATAAATTACTAAACTACCAAAAGAGAATATGATACTAAATAGAAGAAAATTTATAAAAAATTCAATAGCAGTGTTTTCAGCAGGTGCACTAACTCAAAACATTTTTGCTAATGAAATTTTTAAGAAAAAACTAAAAATAGCAATTCAATTATATTCTTTTGGTCCAAACATTATGCAAGGAAAATTTGATCTATTAGATTTTCCACGATTCATTAAAGATAACTTTGGAGTTAAAGGAGCTGAATATTGGTCCATACCATTTATGGGAAAAGAAAATGATGATTCATACCTAAAAACATTAAAAGAAAAAAGTATTGATGCAAACACCGACAACTTACTAATTCTTGTAGATGATGTAAACATACAGACGATGAAGAGTGGCCCAAGTCTAGCATCATCAATAAAAAGCGAAAGAGATTTAGCAATTGACTTTCATAAAAAGTGGATAGATGTAGCAAAAAAAATTGGATGCCATTCAATAAGAGTTAATTTAAAATCTGAAGAATCAGACAATAATACAATTCTTAATAATTCATCTAAAAGTATTCTAAAACTTATTGATTATAGTAAACATGATAAAATAAATATTGTTATTGAAAATCATGGTGGAATAACAGCAGATGCCGATTGGTTAATTTCTCTTATTAAAAATGTTGACAGTAAGTACATAGGTACTCTACCAGATTTTGGTGATTATAACTTCTGTATAAACAAAGGTGCTCTTGATTTTGAAGATATTGGAAAAGTGTGCGAAAATCAGTACGATAAGTATATGGGAGTTGAAAAACTTATGCCATACGCTAAAGGTGTAAGTGCAAAATCTCATTATTTTGATGAAAAGGGAGAAGAAACATCAACAGACTTTTCAAGAATGTTAAAAATTATTTTAAATTCAAATTACAAAGGATATCTTACAATAGAATATGAAGGTGCTATGGCAGGTATGTTCGGAAGTGAAAAAAAG
>JAYZHG010000070.1:0-4820 GCA_036166735.1 Bacteroidota bacterium
TTACAAAAAATCTAATTTTTAATAATTTTTTTAATTATAACTTTTTCTTTATTTACTATATGTACTAGGTATAAACCATTTTTTTGATTTGTTATATTAAATTCTTTAGAATTTTTTAAGTTATTAATGATTTTACCATTTATATCTATTATTTGAATATGCTTAACAGTTTTGTTAATATAAAAAACACCATTACTAGGATTTGGATAAATACTAATATTTTCATTATCATCTTCATTTAAAGTAGTTAAATAATTTTCTACATCTCCAAAAACTGGTCTTATCATTAAACTACCTTGTATAAGATTATTTTGTTCCCATTGATTATTTATGTAATAATAAATTTCATCAGCAGTGTTGTTATTTTTATCTAATCCTACAGACAAGAGATTATTTTCAAATTGTTTATAACCTATATATATAGTATCTGATACAATTATGGGGGTTTCTTATTTATAGATGTTAAAATCTTTTCCGTAATTTATTAGAGACATATTATTAGAAATTAAATTTATTTTTTCGTTATTTAATT
Source organism: Bacteroidota bacterium (assembly GCA_036166735.1). Taxonomy (GTDB): domain Bacteria; phylum Bacteroidota; class Bacteroidia; order Cytophagales; family MED-G16; genus JAPYTU01. Next base: position 533 of record JAYZHG010000070.1, read on the forward strand.
GTTTATATACAAGCAATTCAATTCCACTCGTATATGTTTTGTTGGTTGATTGAGGAAATAAAATTTGAATATGTGTTAGGGTATCTTTTTTTAATAAATTGTATTTTAATACTAATTCAGAATTTTTTTGATTTAAACCGGCTGCATATTCTGCTCCATTATCATCATAAGAATAGTAGTTAGACATGTTAAAATAACTTATAGTAGTATCATTTAATCTTAAATTTTGATTTGTATATATTGAATCACCTGATTCTATAAAAAATTTTAATTCTATCGAAATTGAGTCTTCATTAATATTAAACTTATCAATACTTAAATGTTTGTTATTAATAAGTCTTCTTTCAAATCCATTTAGGATTGGATTTAAAGGATTCTTATTTTCAATAGTATCATAAATGTTATTTGTTATTTCTTTTGCTATTAAACTATAATTAATTGGCTGTATTTGTGAATCAAAATTTAATATTTCTACTTTAATGGAATCTAAAGATTGATGAGAAGAACTTAAATGTTTTATTGGTATTGAATTATATTTTTTAAAAATATTTTTTGGTTTATAAGTTATAGCTCTATCTAAAATTGTTGAATCATTAATATTTCTATTTTTATTTAAATAAATATAGTCTAATGCCCAGCTGTCAAATGGTCCTTCTGTATTACCTAAATTGTAAAATTTAAACATAAATTTGTCATGTAAATACTCTTCTTTTATTTGAATAATTTCATATTTGAAATTATTACCAGGAAAATTATTACTACCTCCATTTTTATACCATACTGTTTTCCATTGATTGTTTTTATTATAAAATTCTAATTTTATAGAGTCTTCATAATCAGGAAATTCTCCATTAATATTATAATTCCAGTAAAAGCTTAAATATAATTTATCATTAATTTGGTAGGAGTCTAAATTTATAATATCAGAACATAAGCTATCTGCTTTTCCAAAATTATTTATGTAGTTATATGAATTTCCATTTTTATCCGTACCATCCAAAATCACTACATTTATTGAAGGGGAGAAGTTATTAGAATAATTATTTACAGATACATTACTAGATGCATTCCAAATAGTATTTCCAACCTTTGATTCATAAGATGAAAAATCCTCCCAGATTGGTAATTGAATTGTGTCTAATGTAAAATTTGTATTTCTTATTAATTCTTTATTTTCAATATTTTTTAATTCTATTAATTGAGAATATACACTGATATTGTTGAATATTAAAAAAATTAATATGTACTTAAAATTATTAAGATGATGCATTTAAACTATCGCTAACAACCCACAAATTCATTTTTTCACCAATTTTTATTTTAATTGAATTTTCAGGGTATTGTTTAAATATTTTTCCAGAACTAATTGTAATTTTTTCTTGAATTTCATTTCCTTCATCATCAATTGTTGAAAGGTATACAAATCCACTATCTTGATAATGTATCTTACCCACTCGTAATCCTGATCCTATTATTGTAAACATACCTTCTTCTAGAGTCATTCCTAGTAAGTTTGGGGTTTCAAAAATTTGATTTCCGTAACCATCACCTACATCTAAATCAATTGTTGAGCCTTTCGTTATAATATCATTATGTGTTATAGAGTCACCTTGTATATACATTTTAATAACTGCATTAACTGCCATATCAGGCACATAATTAATTTTTCCAAGTTTAAGGTCATAAGATTTTAAAATAAGTTGTGCATTTTTGACAGATCCATTTATCAAATTTGGCATCTTTATTTTAGGTGGTATTTTTGAGTTTAATGTTATGTATATTTTCCTATTTTCTTTGACTTTCATATTTTCAATAGGATTTTGTTTTAATACACTAAAGGTTGGTAATTCTGATGAATAACTTGAATCTTCTAATATTTCATATCTCAAATCTCTATCTTTTAAAAATTTATCTAATTCTTCAATTTTCATTCCAATTAAATTAGGTACAGAAATTGATTCACCATGGTTTGTAGTGATAGGTAAATAAATTTTAAATATTAATAAAAAAATAGCAATTCCACATATTATTATATATGTAAAATTCTTTAACAAATATTTTAATTTCTGAATTATCATTTTATTCAATTACACTTTTAAAAAGATTTTTTAAGCTTATGCCAGCTTCTTGAGCTTGTTGTGGTAAAATGCTTTCTTTTGTAAGTCCAGGAACGGTATTAATTTCTAAAAAATAAAATTTATCATCAGTTAGAATAAAATCAGATCTAGTGAAACCTTTTAATTTAAGGTTTTTAAAAATTTTAATAGCAAGATTTTGAATGATAGTTTTATTTTCTTTTGTAATATTAGCAGGTGTTATTTCATCCGATTCTCCTTTATATTTTGCGTTAAAATCAAAAAATGAATTATGTGATTTAATTTCTGTTGGAGGTAATGCTAAAATTTTATTTTTGTATATAATAACTCCAACAGTAATTTCTCTTCCATTTATTTCTTCTTCTACCAATGCTTCGCTATCTTCTAAAAAACATTTTTTTAATGCTGCTATAATATGATTTTTATTTTCTACTCTTGATATACCAAAACTTGATCCTCCATTATTTGGTTTAATAAAGAATGGCAATCTTATTTTTTTTATTACATCTTCAATGTTAACAGCTTCATTTTTTTTTATTATGATAGAATCAGGTGTATTATTATTTATATCTTTTATTTTTTTCTTACATAAATTTTTGTCAAAAGTGATTTTTGATTCAATAGCTTCTGATGAAGTTTGAGGTATATTTAGTTTTTTTAAATAAGATTGAATTTCTCCATTTTCACCAGGTATTCCATGAATTGCATTAAATACAATATCAAAAATAATTTTTTTATCATTTATTTTTAAAGTAAAGTTATTTTTATCAATATCGAATTTTTCACTATTTTCATTTACATAGTACCATTTATTTTTAGTTATGTAAATTTTAAATAGATTAAGATCAGTTTCCTTTTTTAAATTTTCATATACAACTTTACCACTTTTTACAGATACAGCATATTCAGATGAGTAGCCTCCCATTAGTATAGCTATATTTTTTTTCATCAAATTAAAATTTATTTATGATAGAAAAATTAACTATTAATAGCATTAATTCCTTTTATTTCTGGTGCATGTTTTTTTATAGTTTCCTCAACTCCATTTTTAAGTGTCAATTCTGAAATTGGACAATTTTCACATGAACCTAACAATTCTAAATTTACAACATTTTTGTTATCGACAGAAACTACTTTTATATCTCCTCCATCTGCAATCAAATAAGGTCTAATTTCATCAATTGCATTTTCAACTTTTTCTATAATACTTATATTACCCATTACTTATAAATATACGATTATTTAGAGTTATTTATTGCAATTATTCTAGCAATATTTTGACTCAAAGTTTTAAAAATATCTGATATTTTATTTTCTTTTAATATGATTGGATAACCTAAATCACTTCCATCAGATATTCTTTTATCAATTGGGATTTGACCAATAAAATCAATAGAAAATTTATTGCATAGTGTTTTTCCTCCATCTTTTCCAAACAAGTAGTTTTTTTTGTTATTATCATCAATGAAATAAGACATGTTTTCTATTAATCCTATTATAGGTATATTGGTTTGTTCTTGATTATACATTGAAATTGCTTTTTCTGCATCATTAGTTGAAACTTTTTGGGGTGTAGAAATTATAACAGTTCCTGTTACTGGAAAACTTTGTGATAACGTAATGTGAATATCACTTGTTCCAGGAGGTAAATCAACAATTAAATAATCAAGTTCTCCCCATTCAACATCTAATATAAGCTGTTTCATTGCCGAGCTAGCCATTGGTCCTCTCCAAACAACAGCTTTATTATTAGGTATTAATAATCCCATTGATAATAGTTTTATTCCATATTGTTCAATTGGTATAATTATATTTTTTTCTTTACTTTTTTTTATAGTTGGTTGTTCATTTTCACAGTTAAACATAGTAGGTATTGATGGCCCAAAAATATCTGCATCTATTAATCCTGTTTTAGCTCCCATATTACCTAATCCAACTGCTAAATTTGAAGCAATAGTTGATTTTCCTACTCCTCCTTTTCCTGATGATATTGCAATAATATTTTTTATATTTTTTATCATTGTTTTTTTATCAAAAGGGACAACATTTGATGAAAAAATAATATTATATTTTACATTATTATTTATTTTATTTAATTCATTTAGACAATCGTTTTTAATTTTTTCTTTTAAAGGACATGCTGGAGTAGTTAAAACAATTTCAAAAGAAACAACATTATTATTGATAGAAAT
>JAYZHG010000071.1:0-2719 GCA_036166735.1 Bacteroidota bacterium
ACAAGTGGTAATTTTACTTCAGTAGCAACAGGAGGAAGTGTGAGTGGGGATAACATTACTTTTTCAGGAGTAACTATACACAAAGGATTCTATGTAATAGCGGCAACTGATTCAAGTAATTTATAATTTTCTTATATTTAATTTTATAAACCAAATAACATTGAAGTCATGAAAAAAAAATCTCTACTAAAAATTACATTATTTTTTAAGCTAATTAAAGTTCTAATACTAGCTTTTATATTTATTCCTGGGGCATTTTCAAAGGATAAACTTTCAAAAAATAAGAAAGAAATTGTAGGTTCTATAGAAAGACAAAAAGATAGGCTCATAGAGATAAGTGATAAGATTTGGGAAGCGGCAGAGACATCTTTACAGGAATTTAAATCTTCAAAGTACCTATCTGATTATGCTGAAGAAAATGGGTTTACAGTAGAGAGGGGAGTGGCTGATATCCCAACCGCTTTTACAGCTACCTATGGATCAGGGAGGCCATATATTGGAATAATGGGAGAGTATGATGCAAATGCTGGCATATCTCAGAAGCGTCAGCCAACGAAAGAGACAAGGATAAAAGGTGGGGCAGGACATGGATGTGGTCATAACCTCTTTGGGACAGCAAGTCTTGGTGCAGCAATTGCTATTAAGGAGTTAATTGAAAAGGGAGAAATTTCTGGAACGGTTATATTTTTTGGTACTCCTGCCGAGGAGACCATCTTTGCAAAGGTGTGGATGGTAAGAGCTGGACTATTCGATGATCTTGACGTTTGTATGGACTGGCATCCTGGAGATCAAACAGAGGCAAGTACACAAAGCAGTAAAGCACTCGTTGATTTTAGAGTAAAATTTTATGGGAATGCCTCACATGCTTCTGCTGATCCGTGGAATGGAAATAGTGCAGTGGATGCTATGGAACTATTTACTACAGGGTTAAACTATTATAGAGAACATATTAAGCCAACAGCGAGAATTCATTATGATATAGAGAAGGCTGGTGATGTGGTGAACGTGGTTCCTGAATATGCTCAGATATGGACAAGGCTTAGAGAGAATGATAGGGATAATGTTGATATTTTGTACGATAGAGCTAAAACCATAGCCGAGGCTGCCGCTATGATGGCAAATGTCACACACGAAATCGATTTAATTTCTGGAATTTATGAGATTCAACCAAATAGAACGGGAGCAGGAATTTTACAGAAAAATTTAGAGTCTCTCGGTGATATATCATACACTGATGAGGAGATAAAATATGCAAATACTATACTTAAAGAGGCTGGAAAACCTGAGAAAGGTATTGATGGAAAAATTAATCCTTTACGAGAAACTTTTCCTGCTCAAGGTGGATCTACTGATGTTGGAGACGTTAGTCAGGTTGTACCGGTTATAAGTCTAAGTGCTACAGCCGCTGCCAAGGGAGGACCGTGGCATTCGTGGGCAGTAGTTGCTTGTACAGGAATGTCAATAGGACATAAGGGATTAGTGTATGCTTCAAAAGCTCTAGCTATGACGATGTTTGATCTCTATGAGAATCCAAAGCTTTTAGAATCCGTGAAGAAAGATTTTCTTGATAATAAAGGAGATAAGGTATATGATCCAAGGATTCCTTCTGGACCTCCTAGGTTAATCGATTAATCGTTTTTTATTTTAATGTTTTTAATAAAAATGAATGTGGAAAAAAACAATTGCTATCCTTGTAAGCTTAATTTAATACTCTAATAATTTTTCTTTAACTTCTTTCATTAGCCACATTGGAGTTGAGGTAGCTCCACAAACACCAACTTTTTCATTTTTTTTAAACCATTTTTTTTTGATTTCATTTGAAGATGAGATAAAGTAAGATTCTTGGTTATGAGATTTGCACACATTATATAACACGTTACCATTTGAAGATTTAGTTACAGATACAAAAAGAATTTTATCAAAATTTGTAGAAAATTCTTGCAGCTGCATATCTCTGTTACTTACTTGTCTGCATAATGTGTCATGAGGGATTACTTCTATGCCTGACTTATTTAATTTTTCAATAATTTCATAATACTTATCCTTACTTTTTGTTGTTTGGGTGTAGAGTGTGATTTCTTTAGGTAGGTTATTAAAATCAAGTTCATCTATTTCTTGAAAGACAACGGCATCTTTCTTGGTTTGACCTAAAAGACCTTGAACTTCTGGGTGACCATGTTTTCCATAAATGTAAATTTTTTCTTTTTTGTCATGAGATTTTTTAATTCTATTTTGAAGTTTTAGGACAACTGGACAAGACGCATCGATTAGAGTAATATTGTTATTGATAGCGAGTTCATATGTTGAAGGAGGTTCTCCATGAGCCCTGATAAGAACTTTAATATCTTTCATCTTTTCTAAATCTTTGCGCTCAATTATTTTTAGTCCCATTTTTTGGAGTCTTTCAACTTCCATATTATTATGCACTATATCTCCAAGACAGTATAATTCTCCACTCTTTTTTAAGATGTCTTCTGCTATTTCAATTGCATATTCCACTCCAAAGCAAAATCCTGATTTATTGTCTATTGTAACATCAAGCTTTAACATAGGTACAAATTTAATTAGATATCTAATCTATAATAAACTTAGACTTAAATTTTTTAATATGTATTATTTATTAATAGGAGTAATAATTTTTATTAACCTCTACACTTATCAAGTATATGTTTTTTAAATAATATATCAGACCTTAGAATATCATAAAATTCTTCGATAT
>JAYZHG010000072.1:0-11240 GCA_036166735.1 Bacteroidota bacterium
ATAGTATGAGAATTATTATTATTTCATTTTTTTTAATATTCTTTATTTCTTCTCAAAATAAAGCTCAAAATCTATTAAATGAATTAGAGTCCATTGAATCTAATAACATTCCTCTATTGCCTGAAAAATTTTTAGTAACTAAAAAAATATTTTGGGGAAAAAAAGGATTAATGAGAAATTTTAATCGTTTTAAATTAACTCCTGAAAACAGACAAAATGAACTCAAACTTAGAAAATCTATGTTTAAAGCTCATCAAATATTAGGTTTCGTTACTTTAGGAGAAATGTTGGTCCAAGGTATCATCGGTTCTCAGTTATACAAAGGAAATATGGATATAAAGAATGCTCATGAAACTATGGGAATGATGGTAAACATTACCTATTTCACCAATGCTGCTATACCTCTTTTTTCTCCACCAAAAATGTTTAACGAACGTAAAGGATTAAGCAATATTAAACTTCATAAAATTTTAGCAATAGTACATTTTTCAAGTATGGTAGCAACAAATATACTTGCCCGTAAAATAAATACTAATTATGATCTTAAACCATACCATAGAGCTGCAGCTTATACTGCATTTGGATCTTATGCTGCAAGTATGATAGTTATTAAATTCTGATAATGACAAAAAATTATTTTTCAATAATTATTATTTTATTATGTACCACAAATTCTTTTACACAAGAAATTCAGCTAAAAAAGCTGTATGCAGATAAAAATAAATCAGATATCACGTACGCTATGAACCATCCTCTACACTCTTGGAAAGGAATAAGTAATGATATGTTATCAGTTATTCTTTTAGATACATCAAACATGGAAATCAATGAATTAGCAGTTGTTGTAAAAATTGCATCATTTGACAGCAAAAATAGCAACAGAGACTCTAATACCATCGAAGTAACAGAAGCTCTAAAATATCCAAACGTAAGTCTTTCAAGTAATTCAATAAAAGAAATTAATAATACATTAACTGTAAAAGGAACATTAAAATTTCATGGTGTAAGTAAAGAAATCATATTTGACGCTCAAAAAGAATATGTAACAAATGAAATTAAAGTAACAGGTAATTTTGAAATACTAATGACTGATTTTAAAATAAAACCACCAAAATTACTAGGAATAACAACCGATAAGGATATTAAACTATCTTTTACTGTATTTTACAAACTATAATATTTCCAATTAATTACTTTAAAAGCGTTTTGGTCATAAATTCATTTGCAAAAACAAAGGATTTTTCTCTTGATACAGGATTACCTCCAAAATTTATTCCTCTTTTAACACAAAACATTAAACCCAATTTCTGTAAAAATGGATTTGACATTGGAATATTAAAATAATTCATCAGCACATTTCCATCTTTTGTTAATCTAAATTTACATTCAGTAAAATTATATGCTTTTTCATTTACAATAACTGGAGAATTTCTATCAAAGGAATGATGAGAATCTTCGTAAATAGTAATATCAATATTTGCTTTATTTTTTAATTTTTCAACCAACTCATAGCATGGTTGAGAAGGAGTCCAATTATCTAGTTCTCCAATTAAAATATGGATTGGAGACTGAGAAAATTCAATATTTTCAGGATCTATAAAACAAGGCGGATAAAATGCGAGATGTGAAGCAAAACTTAAATTTTTATTTATTGCATTTTTAAGTGGCAACCAAGCTGAAAATAGAGTTACTCCTCCACCTAAACTCCAACCAGTGATTGATATTCTTTTTTTATCTATTCTAGGATGGTTAGATAAAATCTCAAGAGCCTTATATGCATCCAAAATCATAGCTGCAATGGTAACTTCAGTTTGAGAACCAACAGTAGATTTAATTCCTCTGCTTTTAAAGCTATTTAATTCAAATGTTGCTATCCCCATCTCTTGATACATTTTTAGATATTTATAATGATGTTCTCCCCATCCCAAACTACCAGCAACTCCAATAATTAAAGGGTATTTTTTTTGAGAATTCAAAGTATCATCTGGAATAAAAAGATTACCATATACTTCTTGTTTCTCCTGATTTTCAAGATTTGTTATAACATCATTAAAAGAGAAAGGATTTGCACTTTGAAAAGAAATTTTTTCAACTGTATCCTGAGAATAAAGGTTAATAGAAATTATAAAATAAAATACTATAAACAATAATTTTTTCATCTCTATAATCTACGATTATCAAATCAAAATAAAACTTACATTAATCCAAGTTGTTGATAAAAAGCCAAATTATCCATAAAATCCTGTTCCTGTGCTATTTTTCCATCTTTCATTTTAACAAGCGTAGTACCACTAATATCCACTTTTTTTCCACTAGCAGGGATTCCAAAAAATTCACCATCGTGTGTACCCTTAAAATTCCAATGTTTTACAATTTTATCTCCTTGTCCAAAAGCATCAATAATTGTGAATTCAGCATCAGAAAATCCAGTTAAATAGTTATTGTAATATGCTTTAAATCCCTCAATTCCAACAATATTTTCTGGAGCTACAACTGCAGTAACATTTTCATCAAAATAAGTTTCATTTACAAGGTCGATTTCTCTGTCATTAATTACTTTATCCCAGACAGTTTCATACATTTTTAAATTATCAGCCAATTGTTTTTCAGCTTTTTCTAATTCAAGGTGTTTTGCAGAAGGATTATTACAATTTGTTATAGTAAATAACAAGAATAGAACAAAAATTCCTCTAAAAAAGATTCTAGTTGATTTTATAATTATATTATTCATAGTTTAAATTTTTATTTAATTGAGTAATCTACTACTATCTAAGAAAAATTCAAAAGATGAAATTAATTATAACAGATGTTTATTTAATTCTAATTATCACTAATTAGTTTTCCACCTTTATAGGTTGACTCCCAGTCTAATTTACCATTAGATTTCCATCCTCTTAATAATCCATTTGATTTTCCATCTTTATATGTTCCTTCAAATCTTAATTGCCCATTATCATACCATCGCTGATATAAACCATCTCTCTTTCCATCTTTCTTATAATACTTTTTTCCAATTTTTCCATTTTGATGATAGATTTCATTTAATCCATTATCATTCTTAATATTTTTACTTTTCATATATTCAATCTACCATTATCAAAGCAGATTTCAAAAGGAGGGTCGTTAAAAAAAATGAAATATTTTTCTTATTTCTTCATCGGTTGGTTGTTTACCATACTCACATATTTCAAAAAATTCAACATATTTTATCTGTGACAAATCACTATTATTATACCATTTACCAATTATCATCTTATCATTATCGTCCCAATTTCTTTGGGGAGCATATCTCTTTTTTAGCCAAATTAATCTTTTATCAGGATTTGTTGGAATCTCATTCTCTTCAATTCCATTCGTCCATGGTAACCATTCAAACATTTGGGATTCATGAGCAGCTAAAGCTTCAATCTTTTGGTCAATAACCTCATCAATTATTACAGAAATATCTTTTCTAAATGGATATGGTTTTTTAAAACGATCTTCAACATATAAAAATATTGGGTTTTTTTTCAATGGAGGTGTCTCAGGAACAATATTAGGAACAATAACCATATACGCTGCATCCTGCATCAAAATTCCAGTATTTCTATGATCAGGATGATAATCATTTGGCCGAGGTCCAATAACAACATCAGCATCCCACTCCCTAATTTTTTTAATTATTTGATTTCTTATATATAGTTTAGGTAGAAGCTCACCATCATGATTATCTAAAACATCATATTCTACCCCCAATATCTTACCTGCTTTTTTTGCCTCCATTCTTCTTCTTTTAGCAAGCATGCCTCCTCCAATTTTTTGATGACCTGCATCTCCATTTGTTAGTGATAAAAATTTTATTTTATGACCCATTTTAGATAGTAAAGCTGCAGTACCACCAAATCTAATATCGCAATCGTCAGGATGAGCTCCAATTACAATAATATTAATAGATGTAGTTCCATTGTTAATTCTTTGAGATATCAACAAATGTGAACTAAATAAAATAAAAAAAAGTATTAACAATCTTTTCATATATTCAATCTACAATTATCGATGTACATTTCAAAAAAGAAGATTACTAAAATAAAATACCACAACTATTATTCTCTATTTATTGATTGTAGGTATATACCATAAATTTTTCTTCAAATCAATGCCACCTTTTAATTCTTCGATGATTACTCGATCTATAATCGCAATACCTTTTTCTGCCATATTAGAAAAATCATCAATTTCTCTTGTAAAATTTTGACGTGTTCTATGAATATTGTACTTATCTAAAAATGTTCTATTAAAAATCTTTTCTACTCCATCCTTACCTATCATAAAACCTAATAATCCTCCCCAAGTAGCTGTTGGATTATCTGAATCCCATCCAGCCAATGAACCAATTTTAATCGTTTCAATTAAATCTCCTTCTCCACAAAAAAGGCTTACCAAACTAGCAGCAAAATTTATGCCTGCAGCAAAACAGCCATTACAATAAATATTCCTCGATGTAAGATCATAACCATCTTTACCCTCAACTTGATACCTTTGATAAATATTATCTCTAATACTTTCCCATTCCATACCAGTTAAATATTCAGATTTTACATAATCATACATCTTAGCTGAATAAGAATCTTCTGGTAAAATTTTTCTTGATTGATCGGCCATCCACATTAAATTTTCTTTTATAGTTTTCTCCTTATCAATACTTGATGCTAAAGAATGCATCGAAACATAAAACTCAGAAATCCACTGTGCATTATATCTTGCTGTTGTCTGAATAGGTAATTTTGCCATTTTTATTGCCATATCAGGCCGAGAAGGAGCAAACAAACCAAATATTTCAGTTGTTAATTGTGCATCTATCATATCATAATCTGGATTTATTTCAGGATTACTAGTTTCTGGAGGTATTATATCTTGCTTCATTAAGTCGAATGCTCTTTGATTAGAAACCCACAAAAAATTTTCTTCTTCACTCCTGATGTGTTTGATCCACCCATCCCTAATTTGCACTCCTGTTAATAAAGATGTTTTATTTACAAAAAGAAGCTCCTGATACATATACTCAATATCTGTATCATCATCCGCTGGCCATACACCATTCTGCTCAAAAACAAAATCAATAGTTGGAGACAAGTTGCTTGGTTTAGGATTAAAAATACTTGGTAAATCAGGCTTTCCCCAATCATCTCTAGTATAAAATTGACCGGTTTTTATTTCTCCAATGTTACCTATTTTATCCATTTCAGTAACTAAACCTGTCATATTAGCAATACACTGAGCAAGCCAAAACCCTTCTAACTTATTAATATAATCAGTTCTAGAAATAACAAAATCAGTATCCTTAATAATATAACCTTCAGCTTCTACAGCCCTATCTGAATTAGAAACGTTTTTGCATGAAAACATCAATAAACATATAAAAATATACTTTTTCATATGTTTATAAATAACGATTAAATTCCTTTTTGAGTTTATCTAAACTATTTGTATAACCTAATAACTCATCTTTAAGAAGTTTAAAAACTTCCCTAGATCCCTTAGTTGGTAATCCATCTCCACTCTCAACACTTTTCCTTAAATAGGCAAGCCTATTATTTACTCTTATAGGAAAATTTAAAGGATCTTGACCACTTTGATTTTTCACCTGATAAATACTTGACTCAATAATTTCAAGCTTAGATATTAACATTTTTATTTTAGCTGATCTGTTAGAAGATTTTTTAGAAATAATACTATCTAAATGCACCTTCATATTCCTTATTTCTATAACACTTCTATTAGCCAAATCTGTTTGATTTCTAATTTCCATAGCAAAATTAAACTGAACATTAATATCATCATCTGATACATGTATTCTTGGGTCCTTAATTAAATCTACAGAGGTTTCATACTTTTCATTATTAATTGTCATCTCTATTATATATTTTCCAGGAGGTGCAATAGGTCCTAATTGAGGTCTTGCTGACCATATTATCATACCTTCAAATTCTGTAGCCCCAGGATATCTAAGATTCCATATATATGTATGTAATCCTTTTTTCATTGAAGGATTTTTATTATCTGAACCATACCAAGAAGATTCTTCTTCTGAAGCATCTTTTTCTATTAATCCCTCTTTTTCTAATACAACATTTCCTTTTTGATCAAGAATTTTAATATTTAAAGAAGTTGCATCATCTGGTAAATAATATTTAATTTCTGCATTTTGTACACGTCTAGCAGCATAATATGTATCATAGAGATGAGGTTTATTAAGATCAACTTCAGACATCTCTCTTATTGGAGATATGTCATCTAAAATATAGATTGATCGACCATGCGTTCCAACAACAATATCCTTATCAGTAACAATTAAATCAGAAATTTGTGTATCAGGCATATTTAAACTTAATGAAGACCAATTATCTCCATTATCATAAGATACCCATACTCCATGTTCTCCACCTGCATATAATAATCCAGAAACAATTAAATCTTCTCTTACAACATGAATAAAATCATCTTTTCTTATACCATTAACTATTAAATCCCAAGTTTTACCATAATCAGATGTTTTCCATATATATGGTTTCCTATCATCCATTTGATACCTCTTAGCTGCTATATAAGCAGTTCCTGGATTATGCGTAGACTCTTCAATAATACTAATTCTTGTATCTTTTGGCATATCCTTTGGAGTGATGTTTTGCCAAGTTTTTCCATGATCCGTTGTTATATGAACAAGACCATCATCAGAACCAGCCCAAATTACATTTTCATCATAATTTGATGGTGCCAATGCAAAAACCGTAGCATATATCTCAGGTCCATTCATATCATTAGTTATTATTCCTCCAGTATCACCTAAAGTATTTGGGTCATCATAAGTAAGATCAGGACTAATTTTAGTCCAACTTTGACCATCATCTTCTGATACCCATACATGTTGTGAACAGGTATATAATTTATTAGCATTTAACGGAGAAAAAACTATAGGAAATGTCCATTGCCATCTTTCAGGTAAAGCACTTGAAGGTTCACCAGAAAAAAATCTTGGATAAACCTGGATATCTCTTCTATAACCATTACTTCTATCATACTTTGTTAGAAGAGCTCCCTGACTACCAGCATAAAACCAGTCCAATTTATTTGGGTGTTGACTTATGTAACCCGATTCTCCACCACCTATAGCATAATAATATTGTTTATGCGGTCCTCTAGCTTGCTTAAAATTCCAACCTTCAGAAGGAATGCACATAGTAGAATTATCTTGCTGAGCACCACAAATCATATAAGGAAAATCTCTAGTTACCATGATATGATAAAATTGAGAAGTAGGAAAATCTAAATCTGTCCAAGATTCTCCTCCATTTACTGAAACACAACCACCCCCATCATTAGCATTTACCATACGCATAGGATTTTGAGGATCTATCCATAAATCATGATTATCACCATGAGGAACAATAATTCTCTTATCAAAAGTTTTTCCTCCATCAACCGACTTATAAAATCCAGTATTTAGTGCATATACTGTATTCTCATCTTTAGGATCAGCATAAATTCTGCTATAATAAAATGCTCTTTGTCTTAATTTTCTTTCATCATTAATTAATAACCACGTGCTTCCCGCATCATCAGAAGTATATACTCCCCCATCATTTGCCTCTACAAGAGCCCATAATCTATTTGAATTAACTGGAGAAACGGTAATACCTATCTTACCTAATGGTCTACTAGGAAGTCCAGAATTTTCTGAAATATCCTCCCATGATTTTCCTCCATCAATAGTTTTATAAATACCGCAATCTGGACCACCACCAAGCATTTTATAAGGTGTTCTATACACCTGCCAAAAAGTTGAGTATAAAACATCAGGATTATTAGCATCCATAACTAAATCGATAGCACCTGCTTTTGTACTTTTAAATAATATTTTATTCCAATTCTTACCTCCATCAGTAGATTTAAAAACTCCTCTCTCAGGATTCTCACCATATGGATGACCAAGTGCAGCAACATAAACAATGTCTGGATTCGTTGGATGAACCCTAATTTTGGATATAGCTTGAGTTTCTTCTAAACCAATATGTTCCCATGTTTTTCCAGCATCTATAGATTTATATACTCCATCACCTTGCATAATATTTCCTCTTAGTTCAGTTTCACCCATACCTATATAAACAACATCAGGATTTGAATTAGAAACAGCAACTGCTCCCACTGAAGAACTCTTTAATTGACCATCTGTCACTGGTTTCCAAGTTTGTCCACCATCAATAGTTTTCCATAATCCTCCCCCAACAGCACCGAAATAATATTCGTTTATTCTAGAAGAAGATCCAGAAACAGCAATTGATCTACCTCCTCTATCGGGCCCTATATTTCTCCATTCCAAATGATTAATTAGGCTATCTTTATTATAAAATGATTGTAGATTAAAAGGAAAAATAAAGATAATAGTTATTAAAGTTGATAGTAATTTAAATTTCATAATTCTGAATTAAGGTTAGGTTGTTTAAAAAATAAATATATGAAATTTTATTTTATTGAATAAAATGAAAATCTTAGGATATTATTAAATGAGTACTTAATTATTAAATCTTTTTAACCAATTTATCCTCTCTTCACTAAAATAAAACTCTCTAGATGTAACAGGGGGAATATGATGTTCTAACAATGGAATTAATGATTTCTCAGGAATTTTAATTGGATTAATTGGTATATGAGAACGTAATTCACCAACTATATTTTCATAAGAACCTTGACCTATTAGATTATACCATTCTTCATTATCATTTTCTAGATTATATAACTCCTCACTTCCATCTACATAATTAATATAATGCCAAGGACCTTTTCTAACAGAGTAGTCTGCAAAATCATAAGTTGTTATAATACTCCTATCAATTTTACGCTCAGGATTTTCAAGTAATTTAACTAAACTTTTACCGTCCAAATTATTATTTTGTGGCAAATCACACAATTCAACAAGCGTAGGATAAATATCTAATAATGAAGTTAAACTCTCCACATTTTTGCCATTATTACTTCCACTTGGTAAAACAGTAATACCTTCAGGAACTTTTATCATAAGCAAAGTTTTTATTACATTTTCCCATAAAGCAAATTTCCTCCAATGCATCTTTTCACCTAACTGCCATCCATGGTCTGACCATATAACAATTATTGTATTATCAGCATACTTACTCATTTTTAAATTTTCTAACAATTTACCGACCATAGCATCTGCAAATGTGATGGATGCTAAATATCCACGAATTGCTTCTTTCCACTTACCTGCTTCTATAACATTTTTATGATAATTTCCTCCCCTACTAATTAACTCCTTCGCCCTATCTCCCAAATCACTAGTGTCATTTTCTAACAGTTCTGGTATTGAAATATCTTCAAGAGGATACATATCAAAATATTTTTCAGGAACATACCATGGTAGGTGAGGTCTGTATATGCCACATGCTAAAAAAAAGGGTTTGTCATGATCTTTTCTTAACATATTAGATATGTATTCAACACTCTTATAATCACTCGTTTCTTCATTTCCAACAGAGATACCCTCCCAATCAAAAGCGTTATACATATACTTAAAAGGAGGCATATTGACTGGAGCATCCTTAGGAATATAATCTTTAGGCATATTATTAACTTGTGATGGATAGTAGTTATTCCAACTATCTGGATGAACCTGTGAATAATGGTAAATTTTTCCAGCACCCGCTGTATAATAGCCATTATTTTTAAAATACTCAGCAAGAGTTGTAGCTTCAGCCATCTTAGGTACTTTTCTCCAATCTTGATAGTTTGAATACATCCCTGAATTATACGTATGCAATCCAGTCATCATAGTAGATCGAGAAGGATTACAACCTGGACTAGTACAATAATTTTTAGTAAAATTTACAGACTCATTTGAGAAATCTGATAAATATGGTGTAATCACTTGATTACTACCACCTAATGGCTCATTCCAATCATTTAAATCATCAATCGAAATAAATAAAACATTTGGATGATCTATTGTTTCATTCGTACAAGAAATAAAAAAAACTAAAACAAAAAGAAAAGTTATGTTTTTCATTTTTTATATCTATTATAAAAAAATATTGACAAAGCATATATAATAGGAGTAACTAAAATCCAACATGTTTGTGCTTGTAGTGTAATTGGACGTCCTACTATTTCAAATAAAGTAGGATTAAACCATGATCCAAGTGGACTCATAGGGGCCCATGAAAGATCACCATTACTACCTAATTGCATATGATAAATAAATGCCTCTACATATATGTTTTGAATCAAAAACCAAAAAAGTAAAATGAAAAAAACCGGCCATTTCCATTCTAAGAATGGTGATTTCTTACCTCGATAAATAAATCGAGCTAATAATAAACCAATCCAAACTACTGTAACATCAGCCAATGAATTCAAAAACCAATTTAAATCAACAGGAATTGCACAAGTCAACATAGCACTTCTTCGTTCATCAACTGGCAAGCCTCCTGCTAAACCATAAGTAAGCCATATTTCCCAGCCCAATGCAGCAATAATAAATGTGCAGATCAATGTGTATAATACTGATAAAGAAATTTTTCTGGTCCATAATGAATACAGCATCAATATAATAGGTACAGAAGCAACAAAATAAATGCGTATAACAAGCCATAATTCAAAGTTGTTGAGTTCACAAAAATTAAGATTATCCAGCATTACTTTAAAATTTAACTTTTATATTATATTTAATTAATTTAAAATGATATTATATTTTATAAATCTAATGAGAAAACGCAACTTGTTTTGTGTTTATTTAATTCTTTTAAGCACTGCTATTAACGCTCAAACAAATACTTTCAAAGTAATGGCATGGAATATTCTGCATGGAGCAAACGATATTAAAAATGGTAAAGAAAATGTAGTAAGAATAATTAAAGAAATTGATCCAGATGTTGTTTTAATGGTAGAAACATATGGATCAGGTCCTTTCATTGCAAATTCTTTAGGTTATAATTTTCATTTGATTGCCTCTGAAGAAACAGCATTAGATGATCCTTCCACAAATTTGTCAATATATTCAAAACATCCATTCGGTAAGAGAATTGACACAAAATATCCATTCTATTTAGGGGGAATTGAAATTTTGATAAATGGCAAAAAAATACGTTTTTTTTCTAATTGGTTTCATTATTTGCCCTGGAACGATGCACCTGAAAAAATGGGTAAATCGGTAGAAGAATTATTGGAATGGGAAAAAAGTGAACATAAAT
>JAYZHG010000073.1:0-8764 GCA_036166735.1 Bacteroidota bacterium
AAAAAATAGTTAATAAAATTAATTAAATCTTAAAAAAATAATTAATATTTGTCTCATGAAACAAATTTATACTAAACCTATTTCTTTTTATAACAAAAAAAGATCCTTTTGTTATTTTTATTTTAACAACAAAAGAATAAAAATATACAATGGAAAATGTCTAAATAAAAACATATATCCAAACAAAGAAAAAGGTAAAAAAGAAACTATTAATTCACTAAATAAACTAAGATCCTTATTAGGCGATGAATTAAAAAATAATTGGATACCTGAAAGCACCAAAATTACTTATGAACAAGAATTTAAAACAAATCTTAAAACATTAAAAAAAATTGATTATGAAGGAAGCATATTTAAAGAGAGAATAAACATAAAATTCTTTGAACATCAACGATTAGGATCAATAGAAGTAGCAAAAGAAATAGCGAAAACTATAAAAAGGACACAATTCTTAAACAAAAATTGTGTTTTAGGACTAGCAACAGGATCTTCTCCTATTGACACCTATAGTAATCTGGTTAGAATGCACAAAGAAGAAGGGTTAAGTTTTAAAAACGTAATAACATTTAACCTTGATGAATACTTAGAAATGAATCCCAATTCTATCCATAGCTACCATTACTTTATGCATGAACATTTATTTAACCATATCGATATAAAAAAAGAAAATATTCATATTCCAAAAGGAAATATCAGGGAATCAGAAATACAAAAACATTGCATACAATACGAAAAAAAAATAGAAAAAGCTGGTGGAATTGATCTTCAATTACTTGGAATAGGACGGAATGGTCACATTGGTTTTAATGAACCTGGATCATTAGAATCATCAATAACAAGAAAAGTAACTATTGAAAATAAGACAAGAGTTGATGCATCACCTGAGTTTGGAGGTATCGAAAATGTTCCAAAACAAGCAATATCTATGGGTATAAACACCATTTTAAATGCTAAAAAAATTATTCTAATTGCATGGGGAGAAAATAAAAGAAAAGTTGTTAAAAAAGCTGTAGAAAAACAGATAAATGATTTGATTCCCGCATCATTTCTTCAAAATCATAATAACACAAAATTTGTTTTAGATAGTGAATCTGCAGCAGATTTAAACAGATTTACATGTCCTTGGCTATATACAGACGTTGGAAATTATTTAAGTAAAATATTATCTTCAGGACAAGTTGGATGGGATAAAAAATCAATAAAAAAAGCAGTCATATGGCTGTCCATTAAAAAAAACAAACCCATTTTATTACTAACAGATGAAGATTATAATGAAAATGGAATGAGTGAAATTTTTGATAAATATAAATCAGCTTATTTAACAAACATTTTAGTTTTTAATATGCTTCAACATACTATAACAGGTTGGCCTGGTGGTAAACCAAACGCTGATGACTCTCAAAGACCAGAGAGAGCCTCCCCTAAAAAGAAAAGAGTTATTATTTTTTCTCCTCATCCCGACGATGACGTCATCTCAATGGGCGGCACATTCGATAGATTAATACAACAAGGACACGATGTCCACGTAGCATACCAAACATCTGGAAATATTGCAGTTAAGGATAGTGATGTACTTGAAATCACTGAATTTATTAAGAGGTTGGTAAATAATTTATCTAAAGATGATTTTAATAAATTAACGAACCAAAATATAATAAATGATAGCCACGTAAACATGGGGATTAATTTTCACAACACAGTTAAAAACTTATTTAAGAAAAAAATTAATTTAGAAGAATATAAAGCACTAAACAAAATCAAAGGTTTAATTAGACAATCAGAAGCATTTCAAGGATGCAAGCAGTTAGGTTTAAGCGATGAAAATAAAATTCATTTTCTTAATTTGCCATTTTATCAGACAGGCAGAATCAAAAAGAAAGACATTTCAACTCAGGATATTCATATAGTAAAAAATCTAATAGAAACAGTAAAACCTCATCAAATATATGCTGCAGGAGATTTAAATGATCCTCATGGAACTCACAGATTATGCCTAAGAGCAATATATAGATCAATTGATATATTAAAATCAAAATCATTTATGAAAAGGTGCAATGTTTGGCTTTACAGGGGAGCATGGAAAGAATGGAAAACATATGATATTGATATGGCTGTACCACTAAGTCCAGACCAGATTTTAAAAAAACGTAGAGCTATATTCAAACACAAATCCCAAAAAGATACCGTAGCCTATCCTGGTGATGATTTAAGGGAATTTTGGCAAAGGGCAGAAGATAGAAACAAAAGAACAGCTAAATTCTATTCTAATTTAGGATTCGCAAAATATGCAGCTATGGAAGCATTTAAAAGATATAGATTTTAAAGCAGTTGTGGCAACAACTTCAGCAATAATGCCAAAAATTAAGTAAATCCATTTCATAATAGGTAGTGGTGCTGGGTGGACTCGAACCACCGACTCACGGATTTTCAGTCCGATGCTCTACCACCTGAGCTACAGCACCTAAATAAATCGATGCAAACCTACAGAAATATAAAATTCTTGCAAAATTATTATTTTTGAAATTGTATCATTGCTATAATGAATCTATTGAGTCAATTAATTTTTGTGTTAATTATAATTTTTTTTATTATAATAATAAGAAAGAGGGTACTTACTATAAGAAGAAATATATTACTTGGAAAAAAAGAGCACAAAGTAACTACCAATAAAAAAACAAGAATCAGAAATCTTATTCTTATTGCTTTTGGACAACAAAAAATGTTTAAAAAATTTATTCCTGCATTTTTACATCTTTTTCTATACATAGGCTTTATCATAATAAATATTGAAATATTAGAAATATTAATTGATGGAATAATTGGAAATCACAGAACATTTGCTGTGCTAGGACTACCCTATTATAATATTTTTATATCATTTATTGAATTTCTTGTTGTCACCGTTTTAATTTCCTGTACTATCTTATTAATTAGAAGAAATCTTCTTGGTATTAAGAGATTTAAAAGTATTGACTTAAAAGGATGGCCAGCAATTGATGCCAACATCATTCTTATCATAGAAATAGTTTTAATGGTTGCCATACTTACCATGAACTCTACTGATTTAATACTTCAAACCCTAAATCATGAAGGGTACATAGAAACTGGAAATTTTTATTTTTCAAATAAATTAAAATTCCTTTTTGTGAATTTCTCACCAACAAATTTAGTCCTCCTAGAAAGAGCTTCATGGTGGATTCACATAATATTAATTTTGAGCTTTGCCGTCTACATAACATATTCAAAACATTTACACATATTTTTAGCATTTCCAAATATCTACTACTCAAAGGATGATCCATTGTCTAAAATTGAAAATATGCCTTCTATAACCGAAGAAATAAAATCTATGATGGGACAAGAAACTTCAACAAACGTAATTCCACCTACTCGATTTGGAGTAAAAGACATCGAAGATTTATCTTGGAAAAATATTTTAGAAGCTTACTCATGTTCAGAATGTGGAAGATGTACTAGTGAATGCCCACCAAATATTACAGGAAAAAAGCTTTCTCCAAGAAAAATTATGATGGATGTAAGAGATAGGGCAGAAGAAGTAGGAAAATCTCTAGACAATAAAAAATCAACAAATACAAAATCATTATTTTCTGACTACATCTCCAAAGAAGAAATTTTTGCATGTACATCATGTAATGCTTGTGTAGAAGCGTGTCCAATCAATATAAATCCTCTAGAAGTAATTCTAGAATTAAGAAGATTTAGTGCGCTTGAAGAATCCAGCTCCCCTAGTGAATGGAATGATATGTTTCAAAATATAGAAACGAATTATTCGCCGTGGAAATTTCCAATTGATGATAGGTTTAATTGGTCAAAAGAATAAATTATGAAAGTCAATACAATTCAAAATTTTATAGAATCTAATAGTAATCCAGAAATATTATTTTGGGTTGGATGTGCAGGATCTTTTGATGAACGTTATAAAAAAGTCACTAAAGCTTTTATAAAAATATTAAACAAATTAGAAGTTGATTATGCGGTTCTTGGAAAAGAAGAAGGTTGTACCGGAGACCCTGCAAGAAGAGCAGGAAATGAATATTTATTTCAAATGCAAGCATTGAATAATATTTCAACACTAAACCAATACAACATAAAAAAAATAGTAACTACATGCCCTCACTGCTTTAACACTTTAAAAAATGAATATCCAGAATTAGGCGGCAATTATAATGTAATCCATCATACCGAATTTTTAAATGAACTTCTTGATAAAGGAAAAATAATAACAAAAAAAACGAATCAAAAAATAACTTATCATGATTCGTGTTACCTAGGAAGAGGAAATAAAATTTATGAGGCTCCAAGATCAATAATTAATTCCATTTCAAAAAATCTAATTGAAATGAAAAGAAATAAAGAAAAAGGATTGTGCTGTGGGGCTGGAGGAGCACAAATTTTTAAAGAATCGGAAAATGGAACTGCAGAAATAAATATCGAAAGAATTAAAGAAGTTGAAAATTCAAATGCTGAAACTGTCGTATCAGCTTGCCCATTTTGTTTAACCATGATAAATGATGGCATAAAGGGAAAAGAGATAGATTCAAAAATACAAATTAAAGATATAGCAGAATTACTTGAAGAAAATTTAAATAACTAGTTATGTATATTTCTTACGATAATATTTCTTCTAAATCAAAATCTTGGATATATATTCTATCTAAAAATATCGACAAAAACATTCTTTTAGATTTAAATACATTTCTAATTAAAATATGTGAAAATTGGAAATCACATGGTCAAATTACAAAAGCATCTTATGTGATTTCACATAATAAATTTATTATATTATTTGCAGAAGATAATAACTTAATCAGTGGTTGTTCTATTGATAAATCAAATAAAGAACTAAGAAAAAAATTGAATCAACTAAAAATAGATTTACTACCTAACTCTAAAATAGGTATCTTTAAAAAAGATAAAATTGAAATTTTTAAAAAAATAGATTTAATTAAATTAATTAAAAATAAAAAAATACTTTTATCTCAAAATATGATTAATACAACAATTAATAATAAAGAATCGTTTGAAAAAAAATGGATTTTACCTTTAAAAAATTCATGGATTACTAAATTTTTATAATGAAAAACAAATATTTACTTTTCCTTTTACACTTGTGTTGTATAGGCCTTGTATTTTCATGCATAACTTCAAAAACAGCACAAAAAAATTTCAATAATGCAGAATATAATACTGCGGCATATAAATACCAAAAACTTCTTAAAGAAGGAGATAGTGAAATTAATTTTTTATTAGCTGAATCTTATAGAAAATCTAATAATTTGTGGAAAGCAGAAAAATATTATAAAGATGCTATTACAAATGGCTATAAAGATGAAATAGCATATTACTACCTTTTACAATCACTTAAAGCTAATAATAATTTTGAAGAAGCTGATTCTTTAATATCTTCATATTTATCCAAATCTAACAATGAAGAAATATCAAAACTCATCAGAACAGAGGCTAAAAATATAGCCAATCTTAAATTATATCCTGATACAAGCTACTATAAAGTAAAAAATTTGAATGCTATAAATACAAACTTTGCAGAATACTCTCCTTCATATTCTAATGGAAAGTTATATTTTGTGTCAAATAGAAGTCTTGATAAAATATACAAAGGAACTGGAACACCATTCACCGATATTTATGAAGTTAAAACGAAAGGTGCTATTGTTAACATAGAAACTCTCAAAAAACTTGAAGAAAACATAAATGAAAGTGAAATCAACGAAGGATCTATTACATTTTCTAGTGACGGACTGTACATGATCTTTGCAAAAGGAAATGATGGAAAAAGTTCTGGAAGAAATAATGTTGATTTATACTATTCTAGATTTCGAGGAAAAAAATGGACAAATCCAAGACTTTTAAATGTAAGTACCTCCAGAAGTTGGGACTCAACACCTTTTTTAACTAAGGATGGAAAAACATTATACTTTGCATCAAACAAAGCAAAAGGATTTGGAGGAACCGATATTTATAAAGCAAATGTCAATAGAAGAGGAAGGTGGATAAATATTCAAAATTTAGGACCAGAGATAAATACACCAGGAAACGAAATGTTTCCTTCTGTCTCTCAAGATGGACGATTGTTTTTTTCCTCAGACAGTCATGAAAGCTTTGGCGGATTAGATATTTTAGTTGCCACAAGAAAAGCAGGAAAAATTTCTGTGAGTAATCCAGGTAAACCTTTAAACTCAAGAGGTGATGATTTTGGAATAAACTTATTTAATCCAACTAGAGGGTTTTTTACATCTAATAGAGATGGGGGTAAAGGTGATGATGATATATACACATTTGTAAATAATGATCCCAATCTTAAAATTGTAAATTATACTTTAAAAGGAACCACTCTTACTCCAAAAGATCAATCTAACTTTTCAATATTAGGAAATAGTGTAGTAAAATTATTAAATAAAAACGAAGATATAATAGAAGAAACATTTACTGATAGTAATGGTCAATTTGAATTTACAGTATTTACTGATGAAGAATATATATTAATAGGAGAAAAAGAAAATTATTTTAGTTCTCGCTCAGACTTTAGTACAATAGGAAAATCTTTAGATAAAGCACAACTTAAAGAATTTATAACAAATGTAAATTTTGAAAAAAATCTTATTTTGGATCAAATTATTATAGATAAATCCATAGTTCTAGATAACATTTATTATGATTTAGATAAAGCAGACATAAGAGCTGATGCTGCCGTAGAATTAAATAAACTAGTAACAATAATGACCGATAATCCAACAATATCAATTGAGCTTAGTTCTCATACTGATGATAGAGCTAGTCCAGAATATAATCAAGATCTTTCACAGAGAAGAGCAGAATCTGCTGTGTTTTATATTATATCAAAAGGCATTGATCAAAATAGAATTGTGGCCAAAGGCTATGGAGAATCTCAGTTAAAAATACCAAATGCAAAAAACGAAGAAGAACATCAGATTAACAGAAGAACTGAATTTAAAGTAACAAGTTATGAACTTATTGAAGAGGATGAAGATTCACAAACTGAAGAAAGGTTCTTTATTAATTAACATTTACTTTTTTATAATATGTCTAAAAGATATTTAAGAAGAGGAGTCTCATCAAAAAAAGAAGATATACATAATGCAATTAGAAATGTAGATAAAGGCTTGTTTCCTAATGCCTTTTGTAAAATAGTTCCAGATATATTATCAAATGATTCTAATTATTGTAATATAATGCATGCTGATGGAGCAGGAACAAAATCTTCATTAGCTTACTTGTACTGGAAAGAGACAAATGATATAAGTGTTTGGAGGGGTATTGCTCAGGACGCATTAATAATGAATGTAGATGATTTAATTTGTGTAGGAGCTATAGACAATATACTCATGTCATCTACAATTGGAAGAAATAAACATTTAATTCCCGGTGAAGTAATTTCAGAAATAATTAAAGGAACAAATGATGTTATCAACTTATTAAAAAAGAATAATATTAACATAACTTCTACAGGAGGAGAAACTGCAGACGTAGGAGACATTGCTAAAACCATAATAGTAGATAGTACAATAGTTTCAAGAGAAAAAAGAGAAAATATTATTTCGAATAAGATACGAAACGGAGATGTTATTATTGGTTTAGCTTCTTTTGGACAAGCAACTTATGAAAATGAATATAATAGTGGAATAGGCAGTAATGGGCTTACTTCTGCTCGACATGATATCCTCCACAACTCATATGCCAATAAATATCCTGAAAGTTTTAGTGATGAAATAAATAAAGATTTAATTTATTGTGGAAAAAACCTATTAACAGATCCATCTAAAACTGCAGAAAATATTGGAAAATTATTATTATCACCAACAAGAACCTATGCTCCCGTTTTTCAAAAGATATTAAAAAAATTTAGAAAAAAAATATCTGGAATTATACATTGTACAGGTGGAGGTCAAACTAAAATTTTACATTTCGTTAAAAACTGCAGGATAATAAAAGATAATATGCTAGAAATACCTGAAATATTTAATATTATTAAACAGCAAACTAATACTAGCTGGAAAGAAATGTATGAAGTTTTTAATATGGGTCATAGAATGGAAATATATTGTAATAGTTCTTTAGCAAATGAAATAATTAGTATATCAAAAAGCTTTAATATAGAGGCAAAAATTATAGGTAAAGTAGAAAAAAGTGACAAAAAAGAATTAATTATTGAATCAAAAGAAATTAAAATTGAATACTAAAACGTATAACTGTTTAAACAAATACTAATTTCTGAATAGCTTTAATAGCACATGAAACATACGCAAGATAAAAATAAGCTGATTCAAGATTTAAAAGTTATTACTGGAGATAAATATATCCTTACCACTAAATTGAGCAAACAACCTTATTCTAAAGGATGGCGATATGGTGCAGGAGAAGCTGTTGCGGTTGCTAAACCAGGAACATTGCTTGAAATTTGGAAAATTCTGCAGATTTGTGTAGATGCTGATATTATTATTATTATGCAAGCCGCTAATACAGGCTTAACAGGTGGATCTACTCCTGATGGTAATGATTATGATCGAGCTATTGTAATCATAAATACTATGCGTATCAATGATATACAGATTATAAATGAAGGTAAACAAATCGTAGGCTTATCAGGAAGTACATTATTTGGACTTGAAAATAAATTAGCTCCCTATGGAAGGGAACCTCATTCGGTTATTGGTTCATCTTGTATAGGAGCTTCAATTGTTGGGGGTATATGTAATAACTCAGG
>JAYZHG010000074.1:0-14098 GCA_036166735.1 Bacteroidota bacterium
CTCCAAATTTTGAAGACCCTTCATACCTTAAATCTAAATTAAAGATATAAGTGTCATCATAATTTACATTCATTCTACCAAATGCAGCAATAAGCTTATCAGAATTTGCCCAACTCCAAACACTTCCAAGTCCATTAGCAAAATCTAAAGCAGCACCAAGATTATGATACGTAAACGCATCTGTTAAAAAATTACCACCTTCAGCGTGATAACCCTCATTATAAAATTCTTGATAAGAATACCCAGCAAGTAAATTTAGATTTGTTTCTTCAATATCAGTATTATATCCAAGTGAACCTTCAAAAAGTGAAAAAGTATACTGTTGATTATCTGTTACTGCAAGACCATTTCTATCTGATCCTCTAAATCTTGCGGTTTTCTTATAATAAGTACCCCTTTCAACATCTGTAATTTGTTTGGTATAAGATAAGTTACCTTCAAGACCTTCAACAATTGAACTTAAATCAAAATCAGCCCTTAATGAACCTAAAAAGATATTATCATCACCTTCATTGATGTTTTGCTCAGCAATAGAAAGAGGATTGAAAAAATCAAAAATTGTTCTTTCTGTATATCCACCATATGGAGAACTTGCATCATAAATAGGCATCGTAGGATTTGCAATAGTAGCATATCTGAATGCTTGCTTAAAACCAAAATTTCTTTCCAAATTTGTATTAGAAAGATTTAAGGTAAATGTCGCTTTATTATTGAGTGCTTTTTGCGTCATATTAAGATTAGCATTAATTCTATCATTACCAGTATTAATACCAACACCTTCTTGGCTTCTATAATTTATAGCAGCTCTATAAGTTGTTGACTGAGAACCGCCAGAAATAGCAAGGTTATGCACTTGAGTATAACCATTATCAGTTACTAAATCGAGCCAATCCGTATCACCACCCATATTAACAGCTCCCGGAAGAGCTTTATATTCATCAGCAGTCATGACATTAATTTGCCTTGACACCTGATCAACTGAACCAGAAAAACTGTAGTCTACTCTAGTATCACCAGGATTACCAGATTTAGTAGTGATTAAAATTACACCACTTGAACCTCTCGTTCCATAAATAGCAGCAGCAGCACCATCCTTAATGACATCAATTGTTTCAATATCATTAGGATCTACAGCATCCAAAGAACCTCCCGCAACACCATCGATAACAACAAGTGGCTCAGCGTTAGCTCCTATAGTAGAGATACCTCTTAATCTAATAACGTACCCGTCATTAGGATCACTTCCTGGTTTCGAAATTGTGAGACCAGCAACTTTTCCCTGTAGTAAACCCATTGGGCTACTATTTAGACCCTTGTTAAAATCATCTTCATCAACGTGAGTTACAGCACTTGTAACCTCTTTTCTTCGTTGCGTACCATATCCAGTTACAACAATTTCATCAAGCGATGCAACGTCAAGAGTTAATTGAACATTGACTTCTGCTTGAGAACCAAGTGTAACATCTAGTGTGGAATACCCTACATAAGAGTAAACAAGAACATCTCCAGCAGACGCATTCAATGAATAATTTCCATCAAAATCCGTAACCGAACCTGTCCTAGTTCCTTTTATTATAATATTTGCTCCAGGTATGCCATCACCATTTTCATCTGTAACCTTACCGGTTACAGCACTTTGAGCTAATAAATAGCTCGTACCTGACATAAAAAATATCAGGACTAATAGTAAAAGCTTTTTCATATTTGCTTTAAAATTTAGTTTAAATTTAACTTAAGATAATCCGTAAAAATAACGTAGAAACGCCACTTATGACGTTAAGATGTAATTAGTAAGGTTATCGATAACAATAGACAACAATAATTTTAAAATCAAATTCACATCTAAAAAAATTGTTACCTGACCAAAAGTGCATAGAATTTTTGTAAAAAAAGAATTAATCAAAGAATAATTTTATTACAAAAAGCTGAATTTTAATAATTTGTAATGAAAAAAAGAATTTTTATAAATTTGATAAAAATAACTTATTTAGATAGCTTTTTATTAAAAAAAAAGGCAGGATTAATCCTGCCTTTAATTTTTGAATTTATAAGTAAACTCCTATAAATTAATAACCAGAGTTCTGAGCTATAACTCCTTGACTTTGGTCAATAGCAACTATAGGAATTGGAAATAAATCATGCTTACCCTGATAAGACTGTCCTCTTGCAAATGAAGTAACTACTTCAGCCTCTTTTGCAAAATAGGTGTTCATAACAGAAGCAGCATTTCCCCATCTTCTTAAATCAAAAAGACGATGACCTTCCATTCCTAATTCTAACCTTCTCTCAAACCTCACCGCTTTACGTGCATAATCAGCACTAGCAAAAGAAGTGTATGGTTCGATAACATAAGTAGGTTGACTATCAGGAGGAGTACTATTCTTTGCTCTGTTTCTAACTTGGTTAACATAACCCAAAGCTTTGGAAATGCTACCAGTTTCAACAGCTGCTTCAGCAGCCATAAGCAGAACATCAGAATATCTCATAAAATGATAATTAATACCAGACCTTTGTTCTCCCCAACCACCTGTACCACGATTTGCATCGTCGCCAGCATGATACATATTTTTCTTTGAAAGATATGGTCCTGATATATCATCAAAACTTGCTCTTATCCAATCTTTACCAGCAGCAGGACCCCAACCATTATAGTCAATACCTCTTCTACCAGCTGTGTAGTCAAGTCTAGGATCAAGATTCCCTGTATGAAGAGTAAAAGGATCCGAAGAAGCTACACGATAATCATTAGTAACATGAGTATTTTGATAAGTATCTAACAAAGGTAATCCATTAGCATCTGTTTGGAAAGCGTCAACAAGGTCTTGAGTTGGTTGATAAAATCCACAGCAAGAACCAATTGGTCCACCAGCAGGGAAGTTTAACGTACCACCTTTATTTCCTTGATTAGAAACACCACCATCAGAAGCAAACTGAATTGCAAATACTGACTCAGAACTATTCTCACCAGAAGACTTGAAATTTTCAACATATTCTGGGTTCAATGAATAAGCACCTGAACCAATTACCGCGTCAAGACTAGATGAAGCTTCTGCCCATTTACCTTGATACAAATATGCTTTACCTAAATATGCTTTAGCACCATGAGATAAAGGTCTACCTGGTTCACTATAAGATCCAGATCTTGAAGATGGAAGATTAGCAACAGCAAACTGAAGATCAGCTTCAATATCAGCCCACGTCAATTGAGTTTCGCCACTGTTAGGTAGGTTATACTCTAAAGCTGCAGCTCTCTCTGGAGTGATATTTGGAACGTTTCCAAATTTCAAAAGTAACTGC
Source organism: Bacteroidota bacterium (assembly GCA_036166735.1). Taxonomy (GTDB): domain Bacteria; phylum Bacteroidota; class Bacteroidia; order Cytophagales; family MED-G16; genus JAPYTU01. Next base: position 3,298 of record JAYZHG010000074.1, read on the forward strand.
ATATTAAAATGTGCTCTTAAAAATCTAGCCTGTGCCATAAGTACAGGATAATCTTCATCAGCAGAATTAATCAAATTAATTACTGCATTTGCTCTATTAACACCAGAAAAAGGTGCTTTCCAAAGTCCTAACCAGTAACCATTCCCAGTTCCCCAGTTAAATACTTCAATTTCATAAAGGTCGGCCTGATCACCATCAGTACTTCCCTTATGTGCATCGTCAGAGATTACATCCATCCACCAGTTATCACCACTACTTGTCCATCCACCTTGGGTATTTGTTTGCCCATCAAGAACAGAGTAAGTACCAGTAAGAAGTAGATCAATACCCGTAGCATTTGCCAGGGATTCATCACTTAAGGCTCCATAAGCAGGAACTTCAGTAAATGATTCATTACACGCATTAGTTATAAATAAAACTAATGAAAGACTTAATATAAGTGTTTTTAAATTTTTCATATTTTTCTTATTTAAAATGTAACATTAATACCTAAACTAGTAAGTGATGCCTGAGGATAAGCTCCGCTATCTACTCCAAGAGTAAGAGGGCTTCCGCCAATTTCAGGATCCATACCAGAATATTTAGAAAGAGTAAGTAAGTTATTTCCAGCAACGTATATTCTTGCATTTGAAATACCTAATTTACTCGTAGCACTACTTGGAAGTGTGTATCCAATCTGTAAAGTTTTCAACTTAACATATGAACCATCTTCAACAAACCATGAATTAGGTTGTGTTTCATCATTTCTAATACTTTCACTTAAAGCAGGGAAATCAGTATCAGTATTTGATGGAGTCCAAGAATCTAACACATCCTCATGCCTATTTCCATTAAAGAAAGTAGGAAAGTGAGTGTATATTTTGTTATAATGATAAATATCATTACCAACAGATCCTGCAAAGAATGCATATAAATCAAAATTTTTATAAGCGAGACTTACATTTACTCCAAAAGTAAAATCAGGATGTGGAGAACCAATTTTTGTTCTATCATCATCATTAATACTTCCATCACCGTTTACGTCTTCATATTCAAACCTACCACTACCATCTAATCCCAAGACTCTACGGCCATAGAAATAAGACATAGGCTCACCAGGAGAAGTTCTGGTAACAGCACCACCTCTAAATCCTGAATTTCCGACATAAAATGCACTGATTAAACTATCAACTGTATTTGTATATGTTGATAAATTAAAACCAACATCATAACTTAATCCACCAGAAGTTGCATCAGCATAGTTAAGCGCTAATTCGATACCTGTATTACTAACCTGACCAATATTAACTAAAGGTGCAGAAGCATCGATAGCAGTTGTACCAATTAAAGATTCGTCAACAGCAATAAGATCATTAGTAGTTATGTTAAAGTAATCTACTGAACCATATAATTTATTATCCATCAATCTAAAATCCAATCCAGCATTTGCCGAAACAACAGTTTCCCATTGCAAATCAGGATTCCCAACTGCTGATAAAGCAGCACCAGTAGAAGCAGATGAACCATCAAATGGATAGTAAGCATTAGCTTCACTAAGATTTGATATATTTTGATCAGGAGCTGTTCTTCCTAATGATTGATTTCCTAGTGTACCATAAGAAACTCTAAGTTTCATATAGTTATCGGAACTGTAAAAATCTTCTTCACTAAGTACCCATCCAAAACTTGCAGAAGGAAATATTGCATCAGCATTCGCTTTAGAGAATCGAGATGTATTATCCTGTCTTACAGTGGCAGTTACTAAGTATCTATTGTTATAAGCATAATTTACAGTTAAGAATGTTGAACTAATAGTATAAGCATTAGCATTACCCCACTGAACTACTGGAGTTCCAGCACCATTACTTAATAAGTAAAAGTTAGGAGTTTCAAACAAATAATCATTTCTAGAAATTTCATGACCCTTAAAATTATTACTTAAAGCTTCATAACCTAATAATGCATCAATGCTATGATTATCAAAATTTGCTTTATAATTTAAGGTGTTAGTAATATTCCAGTTATATTGTCTGAAAGACTGTTCATATAGTGTGTTTGTACTTCTTGGTTCTGAATGCTCAGGATTTTTAACAACAAATCGTCTGTTGGCAAGATCTCTCATCATACCACCAAAAACAACTTTATAGTCTAAACCTTTTATGATATTTACATTTGCATACACATCACCAAAAGCTCTAAAAGATTTTTGAAAATCATCTTCTGTTCTTTTCAAAGTAGCATAAGGATTTCCCACATTACCTAATCCAAGAGGTGTTCCATAACCACCAGCATAATTTCCATCATTATCGTAAAGAGGAATTAATGGACTAGATCTGTAAGCAGCTTGAACCTGATTTCCTCCTCTTTCAGAATCATAAGTAACATTTAAATGTTCTCCTATGGTTATTCTATCATTTACTTTGAATTCAGCATTCATTCTAGTTCTACCAGTTTTATATCCTGTCATAATCTGAGCACCTTGTCTGTCAAGGTATTCCATAGACATCATAAATCTGCTATTAGCATTACCACTAGAAACAGAAAATTTATACTGTTGCGCTAAACCTGGATCAAAAATAGCATCTAACCAGTCAGTCCCATTGGGATTAACTGTTGTAGAAATACCCGCAGGGGTACCTTGCAAAGAAGATGGCACATTAGGACTTCCTCCTGTACCATACTGTGGATGGTTTGGAGTAACTCCATCATTAACTTTTGATTGCCAGATCATATCACCATGTTGCTGAGCATTAAGTAATGTTGGAAGACCTACTGCCCTTGAAACACCAACATAACTTTCAAAAGTAACAGTGTTTTTAGTATTATAAGAACCACTTTTAGTTGTTATAACAATTACACCATTTGAAGCTCTTGCACCATAAATTGCAGCCGAAGCATCTTTAAGAACATTTATCTGTTCTATATCAGATGGACTTAAGCTTGAAAGAACATACGCATCATCAGTTTGAACACCATCAATCACATATAATGGACTGTTATTATTAGGTGTACCATATCCCCTGACCCTTACAATAGGTGCCGCACCAGGCTGTCCAGAATTTATAATTGAAACTCCAGTAACTCTACCTTGAAGCATTTCTGCTGCATTTATTACAGGCGTTTTTACTGCGTTATTCACATCCACTGAAGCAATTGCTCCAGATAGACTTTTTCTAGTTTGTGTTTGGTAACCAGAAACCACAATCTCATCAAGAAATTCTGTGCTTTCTGCAAGTGTTATAGTTAATGTTGATTGTGCACCAACAGTAACTGTTTGACTCTCGTACCCAACAAAACTAAACTCTAACTGATCTCCAGAAGAAACGCTTATAGCAAAATTTCCTTCTATATCAGTTACAGTACCAGACGAAGTTCCTACGACTATTACACTAGCCCCAGGAATCGGATTTCCAGAGTTATCTTCAACGGTACCAGTTACCTGTCTCTGAGAGAAGGCAAGTGAAACACACATAAACAACAATGAAAATAAAAGAGTTAATCTTTTCATATAGTTTGGTTTACTTAAAAAATCAAATTATTTAGAGGATTTGTATACTAGATACATTTATCAAACTACCACCGTTCCTCATCGGAGGTCTATCTAAATTGATATTTTGATGCGACAAAACTAACTAAAAATGAAATGAGATAAAAAAAAATTCAATTTTAATCCAAATTAATAGATAATCGATCTAAAAGTATCATTTTGATTATAAATATCTACTTTTTTAACATATGTATTAATTAATAAATCTCGATTAGATTGAGACAAATAGGAATTCCCATAATAAAACTCTCTTTTATAGTAAATTGAATCATTCAAATAAATTTTTGCATATCTATCATTTGGTAAAATGTTAATACGTTTTGTTGAAGATTTTTTATTATACATCGAAACAATTTTATCATTATTCTGTCCAGCTAATAAAATAGGTTTATTATCGACAACTATCCTTACTAAAGATTTTGCATCACCGGGAACATACAATCCAGATTCTTCAACACTTTGATGGATATAACCACCTTTCTGATCTCCTAACAAAACAACACCATTAGAAGCATCATATCTTCCCATACCAATTTCACCACCAAAATCATTTCCAATAATTAATATATCAAAATAATTATCAGCATTAAAATCATCTAAATAAATTCCATGAACCTTAGAGAGCTGAGCCTCTTTTGGTAATGCCTGTAAATTAAATGTCCCATCTCCATAATTTTCAAGATAACTTGTTTCCAAAAAATTAACTGATACCTTATAAACAGAATCACTAGAAACAATTTCATTTATTAATTCATCAAAAGTAGTATTTCCAAATTCAGAATGTAGTTTATAATTTGCTCTAACCGAAATAACTTCTTTCTGAAAATCATGTCTAGTAAAAAAAGGATATAATAATAAGTTTCCATTACTATCTTTAAAGTAAGCTGAAGGAAAGAAATCTGTTGAACCATTATTATCAAAATCTCCAGCTACTATAGAAATTTCTTTTCCTTCATTTATCTTCAACAAAGTGTTATTACCTAAATTACCCACAACGTAATCTATATCACCATCAAAATCTATGTCTGAACCTGATATGCTATTCCAAAATCCTTTATAATTATCAAGGCCTGTATCACGCAATCGTTCAAAAAAAGTTTTGTGATTTTTAAATATTGTAATGGGCATAAACTCACCTACTATAATCAAATCAATTAAGTTATCATTATCTACATCTGTCCACAATGCATCGGAAACTAGTCCCAAATTATTAAATTCTGGAGAAAGAATATCATTTGCTATTTCAAACTTTAATATTCCATCTTCAAGCTTATTCTCGAGAAGATAACTTGTTGCTGGAAAAGGATATTCATGTGGAATAACCCTCCCACAAATAAAAAGATCTAAATCTCCATCGTTATCATAATCACTAGCCCTAACACAAGAACCACTACTTAAAAATTTGGGAAGAACATTATTTGACTTTATGTATTTCCCATTTGAGTTTATAAAAAATCTATCTGCATATGAATTATGAGACTTGTCGTATTCATTTCCTCCACCAACAATATAGAGATCATCATCACCATCATTATCAGCATCAAAAAGTAATGAACCCAATTCTTCTTCAATATTATCTCCATCGTTATCTTCAAATAAATTTTCCTTAGAAAAAGTGCCATCATTTTTTTGTTGATAAAAAGTTCCAGAATATGATCTTGATCCACCTATATAAAAATCATCTAAATTATCTCCATTAAAATCTCCAACAGAAATTCCTGGACCAAACTGTGATAACTTATGGAACAATAATGGCTGAATGTTATAATCTATAAAATCAAATTCTTCATGTTTATAATTAATACCCAAATCAATCTTAGAAAATAATGTAGATTTCTTTTTTTCTTTACTTTTCACTCCTCGAGACAAATTATTATAGTCATAAATTACCATTTCATTTATAGGCACATCTCTTATAAGACTTATAGAATTATCTGGCCAAACTATAGAAAGGCTATCTACAGACAAACTATTTAATCCAAAATGTGCAGTATTCTGCATATTAGATAAATATCCCCTATAAGGATTATACTCGTACGTCTGAATTGAATTATTAGATAAGTATACAGTTAGAGTTGATCCAATAGCATCAGGATTATTTTTAGATCCAATTAATTTAACGTTCACCCAATTATTATTCAATAAAGTATTTGTTAGATTCATATAAACATGAGCAGATCCATTTATATTACTCACAACATAATCCAAGTCTCCATCATTATCTAGATCTCCATGAGCAGCACCATTAGAAAATGAAGGTTCTTCAATTCCCCATTCATTTGTAACATCATCAAATAAGACCACACCATTTAAAGAAGAAATGTTTTTAAATGCATAATTTTTTAATTTTACTTCAGGTATAGAAGTAAGTAAAGTTTGTTTCTTAGCAAAACGAGTCATTTCTGTTTGATAGTCTATAAAATCCCTATCTGTTATATCTTTAGGAAATCCATTTGTAATAATTAAATCACTTAATCCATCGTTATTATAATCTCCAACAATTGGAGCCCAACTCCAGTCCGTTCCACTAACACCCGAAAACATAGAAATCTCAGAATAAATAGGTTTTCCATCAATAAAACCTTGATTTAATTGAAGGGTATTTCTTACGTACTGAAAATCATAATTATACCTTTCATTATTTATATATGTGTTATAGTTATTTTCAGTAAGCATTGTTTTTCTCCTATAGTTATCATCAGGCATCATATCTAATTCAATAATTTCATTGTTACCATCATTATTAAAATCAACAATATTATTTCCCATAGAAGAATATGATGTGTGTTTAAAATATTCAGATGCTCTATCAGTAAAAGTTCCATTTTTATTATTTATCCAGAGCAAATCATTAGTCAAATAATCATTCGAAACAAACACATCTTTCCAGCCATCTTTATTTATATCTGAGACAGAAATTCCAAGACCATAGCCTTCAATAAGAATACCAGCTTCTCTTGTAACATCAGTAAAATATGGATGGCCAAGATTATCATCATAATCATTTCTTAGAAGCTTATCATTTTTAGAAGATGTACCATCAATTAATTTTTTCCTATACTGATTAGGTTGTTTATACTTATCCATCTTATTAATAAGAAGATACACATCAAGATCTCCATCATTATCATAATCAAAAAAACTAGAATTTATATTATGAGACATATCTGCAAGTCCATAATCATGAGCTTTATCTAAAAAAAAAGGAATTCCTTTTTCATTATTCCCTTGGTTAATAAATAACACATTAGACCTTAAAGAATCAGGTTCAAAAGTTGATGTAGAAATATAAATATCTAACCTGCCATCTAAATTGATATCTAGAACATTTACACCTGATGACCATCGATTATTCGCCTCAATTCCAGATACTTCAGATACATCATCAAAGAACCATTCACCTTTATTAAGATACAACTTATTACTAACCATATTCCCAGTAAAAAACACATCCTCTAACCCATCTCCATTAAAATCTGATATTGCAACTCCACCACCATTATATAAATATTCATAGTCTAGAATATTCATTGAATCACTCTCCGTTATTAAATTATTAAATAAAATATTTGTTTGAGATCCCTCTAACTGAGTAAAAAGTTTTTTCTTATTACAACCAAAAGAAAATAATACTATCAGAACAATAAATCTATTTGCCATTTATAAATTCCACTATTTTAACATAGAAATTAAGTATATTATACGAGAAAAATATTATTTAATTAAAAGTTTTATTTTTTTATTTGTTTTTGCCATTCCCAAGCAGATTTCATCATATCTTCTATGTCCATTTCACTCTTCCAATCTAACAAATCATTAGATAATTTTATATCTGAATATATCATTTCAATATCTCCATCTCTCCTATCCGTTATTTCATAATTAATCTTAAGAGAATTAACTTTTTCAAATGCACCAATTACCTCTAAAACAGAGTATCCTTTTCCTGTTCCAACATTAAAATATTCATACTTTTTTAACTGCTTATTATTAATTAACCTATTAAGTGCAGAAACATGAGCCTTGGCAAGATCTACTACATGAATATAATCTCGAACAGCTGTTCCATCATCAGTGTTGTAGTCATTACCATAAACGTATAACCTGTCACGAATACCAGCAGCCGACTGAGTAATTAAAGGTGTTAAGTTATTAGGATTACCAATTGGAAGTTCTCCAATTAGAGCAGAATCATGAGCTCCTACAGGATTAAAATATCGCAGAGCAATAACATAAAATTCATCATTAGCACTAACCGTATCCCTTAACAACTCCTCACAAATTTGTTTAGTTCTTCCATATGGTGACTCTGCACGCTTAAAAGGAGCCTCTTCAGATACAGGAAGCACATCTGGCTGTCCATAAACCGTACAAGAAGATGAAAAAATTATATTTTTTACATCACATTTTAACATTGAATCAACAACATTTAACATTGTTCCAACATTGTTTCTATAATATTTTAATGGCATAGAAACTGATTCTTCAACAGACTTACTTGCTGCAAAATGAATAATTCCATCAAATTTATTGTCTTTAAAGCATTGCATTGTTTTTACTGAATTTTTTAAATCAAACTCATAAAATTTTGGCCTTAGACCTGTAATTTTTTCTATGTTATCAATAACTGACTCATATGAATTTGATAAATCGTCTATTATAACAACTTCAAATCCATTATTTATTAATTCAACAACTGTATGTGAACCTATATACCCCAATCCTCCAGTGACAAGAATTTTACGTTTCATTTATTTTTAAAATTATACAACACATATACCATCGCTAATAGAACCTGCTATTGATTCTAAATTTATTGAATATTTTTTATAATACTCATCAGAAATCTTGTTTATATATTCATCAACAAAGCTTTCTAAAATCAAATTAATCGTGCAACCACCAAAGCCACCACCCATCAATCTACTGCCAAGAATTTCTTTGTACTCTTTAGAAAAATCTACCATAAAATCAAGTTCATCACAACTGACTTCATACAAATTTTTCAACCCCTTATGAGAATCATACATTAATCTACCAAAATCACTATATAACCCTTTACTAATTAGTTCTGCAGATTTTATTGTTCTCTGGTTCTCTTGAGAGACGTATAAAGCTCTATTATAGACCTTATCATTTAACTCATCTTTAAATTCATAAATAATTTTTTCTGGAATTTCTGCCAAAAAATTATACTTAAAATATTTTTTTGAGATCACATCAAAAGCATTGTTACATTCTTTAACTCGAGTATTATATTCACTATCAGAAAGTTTATGCGGGACATTAGAATTTAACAATAAAATTTTATAGGGATAAAAATTTGCATCAATATATTTGTAATCAAGAGAAGTGCAATTTAAAAGTAAAAGCTTATTTTTTTTAGCTTTACAAATAGTAAACTGATCCATAATCCCACCCTTTAATCCAATAAAGTTATGTTCAACATCTTTTGCTAAAAAAATAAGATCATCATCAGATAAATCCAAATTATATAACTCATTGACACCCTTAGCAATGCCACATATTAGTGCTGAAGATGAGCTAATTCCTGCACCAACAGGTAAATTACTTTCAATAACACAATCAAAACCTTGAAGTTTTCCTGGCTTTAAATTCATGATATTTTTTATTACACCAATGATATAATTTTCCCAGTGTACATCACTCCTATTTATTGGATGAGATAAGTCTAATTGAAATGACTTATTATATTTTAAAGTAGAAATATTACACTTAGAAGAATCATTTTTTTTAAATGATAAAATAATTTTTTTATCTATAGCCGCTGGAAGAACAAATCCACCATTATAATCAACATGTTCACCGATAAGATTAATACGCCCTGGTGATTCAACCACTAAATTTAAATTGTTCATAACATTTATAAATCTAATTTACAAATAATAAAAAAAGGCAGAATAAAATTCTGCCTTTAAATTATAGTTTAAAAAAACTATTAATAAGTTAATTTTCTACTTGATCAAATATACCTCCTTGATCAAACCATTCTAAATCAGTCACAATTTTACCTTCATCATTACATTGTAAAACAGCGTAATACTTTTGACTTAAAACTTTACCAGTCGCCTTATGTGTAAAATCCCAAACTCCATATACTCGAACACCTCCATCTGGTATATAATCTCCTTCACTCACACCCGGATAATACTGTCTATCTCTAAATGTAAAATTTTCAAATTCAGCATGCCAACCTCTCATTCCTTCAGCCAAAACTTCCTTAGATAATGAGTCACTAGTATTTGGAGGTGACCAAATAAGATCATCTGCATAATTAGCTATCATTCCATCAAGATCTCCATTTTCAAAAAGATTGAAAGTTGCATCTACAATTTCGACATTCGCATTAAATTTTGCTACACCTTCATCAAAAGCACTTGTATCGGGTGGTGGTGGTGTACAACTAGTAACTACCATCACAACAAACATAGAAATTATTAAGTTTTTCATAGTTATTTATTTATTAGTTAAAATATTATTCTCCTGCAATTTGTAAAGCCATTCCATTTACATCAAACCAATCTGTAAATCGTACAATTTCACCGGCTTCATTAAAAAACATAAGTCCATACCACTTGTTATATACTTCATTACCAGATTCTGTATGAATAGAACTCCATGTTCCATAAATTCTTATGTTATTAGGAAGACTAGTTGCTGTCTCAGATGGATAAACAGAACCACTCCAAAAAGCTGGTTGTCTTTCACCATTCAACCCTAAATCTATACCTTCTTCAAAAGTTATGTTTTCAAAATTGTCATGATATCCTGCCAAGACTTCTCTCATTGCTTCCATGCCCACCCATACATTACCATTGTATTGAGGGGGACTCCACATTGCAGTATCTGAAAACAATGCCATTTGGGCATCTAAATCCTTATCCGCAAAACCTTGAACAAATGCTCTTATTGAAGCAACATTACGATCAAAAATTGCTTGATTTTTTATTTTCATTTCCTCTTCAGCAGCAGCAGCAGCAGCAGCAGCAACAGCAGCTTCAGCAGCAGCAACAGCAGCTTCAGCTTTAGCTTCAGCAAAATAATTAGGCCATCCATCTTTTTTTGAATCTTCACAACTCATAAAAAAAATAGAGACAAAAAATATAATTAATACTCTTTTCATATTTAATATTTAAATGTTAACATTTTTTGATATACACGAAATTTGTATATCAATAATAAGTTGTAAACATAAACAAATTTTAATATTAAATATTCAATTAAGTTTAGATTGCTTCTGATTTCTAAATCATA
>JAYZHG010000075.1:0-2878 GCA_036166735.1 Bacteroidota bacterium
AATAATGGATTAGAAGATATAATAGGTAATTCTAATAAATTTCCTTTATTCGTCATACCAATCATGTTTATAAACATTGAACCTGCCTTTTCTTCTATGGTCATCTGACTTATTAAATCATCTACCCTATCATCTATATTTTGTCTATTATCTTCATATATATCTAATTTTCCATTCTTATTTAAATCTCTGAATTTTATGCCTTCTACTACTAAATCTTGAGCCCTAGGAAATAATAATGACATATTAGTATTAGATTGATTGACCCTCATTAAATAATAAATTCCAAATCCAATTACAAAAAAACTAATAACTCCAATAATTATAAAAAATACGATTTTTAAAATGTTTTTCATTTTTAAGTTCTTTTTTTACTTCATATTATGCATTTTATAAATTAAAATTTATATGTTTAAATAATTGTCAATAAAATATTAATTCCATGAAGTTACAAATATTATTTATATCATTATTACACATTATATCAACCAATTATAGTCTATGTCAAATTCTTACAAATAAAAAAATTGAGAAAATCAAAACTGAAGCTATAACTATAGTAGAATCCAATTATAAAAACACCGAAATAATGGTAGACAAAGTTTTTAGTTTTGCCGAATTAGGATTTCAAGAAATAGAAACATCAAAATACCTAACAGACATATTATCTAAAAATAATTTTACAATAGAAAAAGGTGTATCTAATATTCCAACTGCATGGTTTGCAAAATGGACTAATGGAGATGGACCTGTTATAGCTCTAGGAAGTGATGTTGACTGCATACCTAAAGCATCACAATTTCCCGGAGTAGCATATCATAAACCTATGGTAGAAGGAGCACCAGGACATGGTGAAGGACATAATTCTGGTGTCCCAGTAATTATAACTGCAGCCCTTGCTGTCAAAGAGCTAATGATTCAAGAAAATATTAAAGGCACTTTAGTATTATGGCCTGGTATTGCAGAAGAACTTGTAGCTGCAAAAGCATGGTACACGAGAGATGGACTTTTTGATGATATTGACCTATGCATTTTTACTCATGTTAGTAGTAATCTGAGTGTATCATGGGGTCAATCATCTGGAACAGGACTAATATCTGTAGAATACTCTTTTGAGGGTGAAGCTGCACATTCTGCTGGATCTCCATGGAGAGGGAGAAGTGCACTTGATGCTGCAGAACTTATGAATATAGGATGGAATTACAGAAGAGAACATTTACATCCCTTAAAACGTTCTCACTCAATATTTACAGATGCTGGAGATCAACCAAATGTTGTTCCTTCTAAAGCTTCTATATGGTATTTCTTAAGAGACGTTACTTATGAAGGTATTATGGATATGTATAAAATAGCTGATGATATGGCAGAAGGAGCCGCTTTAATGACAAATACTAAAATGAGTAAAAAAGTACTTGGTACAGCATGGCCAAGACATTTTAATAAAATAGTAGCAGAAACAATGTATCAAAACATAAAAAAAATTGGACTTCCTTCATGGTCAAAAAAAGACCAACTACTTGCCAAGGCTGTACAAAAAGAAGTTAAATCTAATAATCAAAAAGGTCTAAATGAAAAATTAAGTAGTTTAGGATTACCAGTAAAATTTCCTATAAGTGGTGGTTCCGATGATATTGGGGATATTTCTTGGAAATTACCAACAGTAACATTAAGGTTTCCATCAAACATACCAGGTCTTCAAGGACATCACTGGAGCAATGCTATAGCAATGGCCACTCCCATTGCACATAAAGGTGCAAATGCTGGAGCTAAAGTAGTTGCAATGACTGTTATTGATTTTTTAACCAAAAAAGATCTTATAACTAATGCATGGGATTATTTTGATAATATTCAATCTAAAGAAACAAAATACAAACCAATGATTACTGAAAATGATCCCCCTCCAACATACCTTAACAAATCAATAATGGATAGTTTTAGACCAAAACTAAAAAAATACTATTATGATGAAACAAAATATAATAGCTATTTAGAACAATTGAACATAACTTATCCAACAATTAGGGATAAATAATGAAAAATAAATTAATATACTTTATAGTTTTATTTCTTTTCATTTTTAAATCATATTCAAATACTGAAAAAAAAATAATAGTAGGTTCTGAAAGGTTTGATCAATATTATGAACTTATAAAAAATAAATCTGTTGGCTTACTTGTTAATCATACATCAATGGTTGCAAATAACCACTTGATAGATACCTTACTAAGCCAAGGAATAAAAGTAACCAAAATTTTTACTCCAGAACATGGATTTAAAGGAAACATAGAAAGAGGAAAAAGTATTAATAACGATGAATTATTAGTATCAAATAAAAAAATACCAATAATATCTATGTATGGAAAAAATAGAATTCCCTCTAAAGAAAATTTAAAAGATATAGATGTTATTATTTATGATATTCAAGACGTCGGAGCAAGATTCTATACATATTTAAGTGCAATGCACAATATGATGAAATTATGTGCACAGTTAAAAATTCAATTTTTAGTTCTTGATAGACCAAATCCAAACGGGCATTACATTGATGGACCAGTTCTAGAAGAAGAATATAAATCATATGTAGGTATGCATCCAATTCCAATTGTACATGGTTGTACACTTGGTGAAATGGCACTGATGATTAAAGGAGAAAACTGGATAAAAAGTGCATATGATTTAGATTTAAAAATTATTAAAGTAAAAAACTGGGATCATACAGTTAAATATAAAATTCCTATTAAACCTTCTCCCAATTTACCTAATCAACAATCCATATTATTATATCCTTCTTTATGTTTGTTCGAACCAACAATAGTAAGCATAGGAAGAGGAACAGAAACACCTTTTCAAATAATTGGACACCCAAAATATGAAACAA
>JAYZHG010000076.1:0-3113 GCA_036166735.1 Bacteroidota bacterium
TTACTCAAATGTATATATTGATGAAATTAAAATTGGATCAAGTGCTAATGAAAATGGATATTTCACTTTAGTAGGAGATATTAAAGAGGGTATGATTCTTAAAGCAAGTTACGTTGGCTATAAAACACAATCGATCACACTAACAAGTGAAATGATTAATAATGATTTTGAAATTAATCTGATCCCTCTCACCTCTACTTTAAATGAGGTGGTTGTATCTGCTGAATCTAGTAAATTCCTCCAGGCTAGTACAGAAATAAGTAAGCATAAGATGTCTATAAAACAACTTAGTTTGTTACCCTCAATTGGTGAGGTAGATATTTTTAGATCTCTTCAATTACTACCTGGAGTTAGTGCTACACATGAAAGTAATGCTGGACTTCATATTAGAGGTGGAGAACCACAAGAAAACTTAATTCTACTTGATGGTATAAAAGTTTATAATGTTGATCATTTCTTTGGGTTTTTTAGTGCTTTTAATGCTAATGCTATTAAAAGTGTAGAATTATATAAAGGAGCATTTCCATCAAAATATGGAGGTAGACTATCAAGTGTTGTTGATCTTACAGGAAAGGTGGGAAGCTTTAATGAAATAAGAGGCGATATAAATGCTAACCTATTAAGTGCATCTGGATCTATTGAAATTCCATTTTTAAAAAAATTTAGTTTTTTTGCAACAGGTAGAAGGTCTTTTACAGATATTCTTCAAACATCATTTTTTGAAAAAATATTTAATCAATTTGATCCTGATGATGACATTGAAAATCTAGAACCTTGGATTCCAAATTTTAACTTTTATGATTTTAATGGAAAGTTATCTTATAAGCCATCAAAAGATGATCTTATAACCTTTAGTTTTTACAGAGGAGAAGATAATTTAGATGAGTCAAGTGATACAAAAAGATATCAGTATCCAAATTTTGGAAATATTGATAAAATAGAGATAAATGGTGATTTAGATAGGATATCGAAATGGGGAAATAAAGGATATTCTTTTAAGTGGTCTAGACAATGGAATCCTAAATTTTATAATAGCTTAAATCTTTCTTTTTCTCAATATTACAATTACCAGGATGAAAGCTACTTTGTTAATGCTATTATTCCTGAACTGGATTCTACTATATTTGATTTAAGTGTTATACTAGATCAAGATAATACAGTTGATGATTTTACTGCAAGATATGATGGTGAGGTTATATCTGGTAATAATAATAAATTTGAGTTCGGTTTAGAATATACTAAGTCAAATGTAGATTATTTGTTTGTTAGAGATGATACTCTAGTTATAATTGATACTGATCAAAGTTCTAAGTTATATTCTGCCTATTTATCTTATGATTTACAATCTGTAAAAAATCTTAACTTAAAGATTGGATTGAGAGGGAATAGATATGGAATAACAGATAAAAATTATTTATCTCCGAGGTTGCAGATGGATTATTCATTTTTTGATAAAGTAAAATTCAAATTTGGATACGGAATACATTATCAGTACGTAAAACAAATACTTGGAGAGAATGTAACTTCAAGAGGAAGAGATTTTTGGCTTTTGTCAGATGATGAAAACAATGTACAAGTTGGAAAATCAACTCACTATGTTGCAGGACTTTCATATGAAAGAGATGCATGGTTATTTGATACTGAATTTTTTTATAAAGATGTAGAAAATTTAACTGAGTTTTCATTAAGATATCAAAGTGCGGGTTTAAGTTCTTTATTTTTTAATGGTAATAGTACTGTTAAAGGCTTTGAAACTTTAATTCAAAAAAAGATAAAAAAATATACAGGTTGGATATCATACACTTATATTGATGCTGAAAATATTTTTCCTTTAATGAATGATGGTTTGCCTTTTCCAGCACCCCATACACAAAAAAATGAATTTAAAATATTTAATAACTATGAAATAAATGGATGGAATTTCGCACTTACATTTATTTATGGATCAGGAGAAAGTTATACGGAGCCTTCCTATAAATATGATATTACACTACTTGATGATAGTAATATAACATTTATTGGAGTTGGACCAAAAAACGGATCCCTTCTTCCTGATTATCATAGATTAGATCTTGCTGTTCATCATATATTTAATATTAATAAGTATAAGGGAGATATTGGGATATCCATTTTTAATGTATATAACAGGCTCAATATATGGCATTATGAGTTTCATTTTGATCATACACCATTTGAGAAAGAGACAAAAAACTATTTGGGAATGATTCCTAATATCTCTTTAAAATTTGAATTTTAATTATGAAAAAGTGTTTGGCATTTCTTTTTTCTTTTTTCTTTTTCTCTTGTGATAACGAAATTCCTATAGATGAAAATTTTGTTGTTGAGGCTTTTCTTTTTCAGGGAGAGGTTGTAGATGATATAAAAATTAAAGAGGCAAAAATGTGGAATTCAACAGATAGCATTACTGATTACATTGAAAATGCAGATGTTATAATTTTTGGGAATGGAACTGAATATAAATTAGATTATAACTCTCAGTTTGAGAGTTATGTGACTAATCAAAATATAGATATAGTATCAGGTAATACATATGGTCTTGAGGTAACGGTTGGTGATAGGACTGCAACTGGAGAAACTATTGTTCCTACAAAACCTGTAGGTCTTAGATTGTCAACTGAAGAAATTATAATTCCTCGCTTGGTATTAAGTTCTGCACTTCCTAACATTTTAGCTGGACTTTACGAAACGGCAAGGACATCAGTGATTTGGGATAATCCAAATAATGAATACCATTATTTGACTATAAAGTATGATAGTGAAAGTGAAGACCCAATTTTTGGTGAGGAAATTCCAGGTGTAGTAGGAGAATTTTTTAGTAATTTTTCATTACAATCTGAGCCTACAAGAGATACTGAATATAGTGCGCTATGTTTAAGCTTAAAAAATTATGGGAGATATAAAGTAACTCTATATAAAATAAATAGGGATTACTATAGTTTATTTGAAAATCAGGTTCAAGATGGAAATGATCTTAATGAACCTCCATCAAATATTTTTAATGCTTTTGGTGTATTTTCTGCTTTTGCTAGTGATACTGTATCTTTTAAAATTGTTAGAGAATAATTATTTTCTTATCCAATACGCAATCCAAA
>JAYZHG010000077.1:0-5781 GCA_036166735.1 Bacteroidota bacterium
TTCTTTTTAAAAGATCATCTGATGAAATATTGCAATCATTTCAAAAAAACCTAAATAATATATTACATATATTTAATAATGAAAAAAACATTTCTGTTTTAATAGAGGGTCACACTGATAATTCGGGTGATTTTAATGAGAATTTAAAATTATCTGAAAAAAGAGCAAATGTTATTAGAGATTATCTTATAAAGAATGGAATAAACAAAAAAAGAATTAAAACCAAAGGATATGGCTCATTAAAGCCTAGGTATAGCAATAGTTCTGAAGAAACAAAAAGATTAAATAGGAGAGTAGAAATATTAATAATAGACCAATAGTACTTATTTAATATCCGAGGGCGGTATTGTCACCTCTTTTGTCTGCTCCTCCTTCTAGGCTATTGTCTATATTAACTAATATACAATCCATTCCACCGATGGAACCTCTCTCAATTATTTTATGACCAATCTTTTTAATCTTTTCTAAACTTTCTTTACTTATAGAGTTCTTTTCAATTACTATCACATCTGGTAACCACTGATGATGAAATTTTTTTGCATCAACAGCTTCTTGCATTCCCATTTTGTGATCAATTACATTTAAGATAGTCTGAAAAACAGAAGTTATAATTGTTGAACCCCCTGGAGTTCCTAATACCATAAATAATTTTTTGTCTTTTTCAACTATCGTAGGAGTCATTGAAGATAACATTCTTTTATTGGGTTCAATAGCATTTGCTTCTCCACCAATTAATCCAAACATATTTGGAAAACCTGGTTTTATACTAAAATCATCCATTTCATTATTAAGTAGAAATCCTGCACCGTCAACTACTACTTTTGAGCCAAATGATGCATTGATAGTTGTTGTGATTGATACTGCATTTCCATGTTTATCAACTATTGAGTAGTGTGTTGTTTCCTCTGATTCATTAATATAAATTTCACCACTTTTAATATCAGATGAAGGGGTTTTAATATTTTCTTTAATGTTATTGTACCTATTTGAAAGATATTTTTTATTTAATATAAAATTTGTAGGAACATCATAGAAATCAGCATCTCCTAGATATGATGCTCTGTCAGCATAAACTCTACTTTCAATCTCAGATAAAACATTAATATATTCTACACTGTTATGAAATAATTCAGCAGTTTTTAGTTGTTCTGCACCATGTAGCATCTGTAGTAATCCTATTCCTCCACTTGATGGTGGTCCCATTGAAATGATTTTATGATCTTTGAAGTAACCCACAATAGGATCTCTCCAAACAGAAGAATAGTTTTCCAAGTCTTCATGAGTTATTATTCCATTTCCACTATTTATTTCTTCAACTATCAGGTCTGCTGTTTTACCCAAATAAAAACCATCTCTTTTATTTTTTTTGATTCTTTTAAGAGTTTTAGATAAATCTTTTTGAATTAGAATATCACCTTTTTTCCATTCTGAATCCTTTAGAAAAGGAATAGGTTTATCATTAAGTTTTTCTAATGATGCTTTTACGTTATTTAGTCCAGAAGATTGTTTTTTAGTTATTTTAAATCCATTTTCAGCCAAATTAATTGCAGGATTAATTAAATCACTCCAATTCTTTGTTGCAAATTTTTCATAAAGTTTTACCATTCCATCCACAGAACCAGGTACTCCAGAAGCTAAATGTCCTAGTCTACTCTTATTATCATTAACAATTAAATCACCTCCTGATTCTTTCAAATACATATCTCTAGTTGACATTTTAGGTGCTTTTTCTCTAAAATCTAAACTTCCATGTTCTCCATTACTGAGTCTATACACTACAAATCCTCCTCCTCCCAAATTACCTGCTTGAGGATATACAACAGCTAATGTGAAATGGACTGCAATAGCAGCATCAAAAGCATTTCCACCACTTTTGAGAACATCTAAACCTACCTGCGAGGCAATTGGATTTACAGAAGAAACCATACCGTTGTAGTATGATTTTTTATTCTCACACGAAAACGTGAAAACGAATGAAAATAATATAATGTGAAAAAATAATTTTTTAAAATTATATTGCATCCTTATTTATAGTTTATGTGTGGAATTGTTGCAATTTACAATAATGAATTAAAATTTGATAAATATATGAGATCAAAGTCTCTATCTATGTCTAAAAAAGTTAGGCATAGAGGTCCAGACTGGTCAGGTATTTATTCATCAGATCATGCAATATTGGCACATGAGAGACTATCTATAGTAGATGTTCAATCAGGTAAACAACCTTTAATTTCAAGTGATGAAAATTTAATATTATCAATCAATGGAGAGATATATAATCATTTAGATTTTAGAAATGATAAAACATTAAGTTATGATTATAAAACAAAATCAGATTGTGAGGTGATTATACCATTGTTTACAAAATACGGATCAAAATTATTAGATAAAGTCAATGGGATTTTTGCTTTTTTTCTTTACGATAAAATAAATAATTCATTTTTTGTATCAAGAGATCCTATAGGTGTAATACCTCTTTATATGGGTCAAGATAATGAAGGAAATACTTACTTTTCTTCAGAAATGAAATGTTTGGTTGGTAATTGTGAAAAAATAAAAGAATTTCCACCAGGTCATTATATGACAGAAGAGAATTCTGATCCAATAAAATACTATAAGAAAAATTGGATGTCATATAATACTTTAACAAATGAATCATCACATGATAAATTAAGGAATTCTCTTGAGAACGCTGTTAAAGGACAATTGATGTCAGATGTTCCATTTGGGGTGCTATTATCTGGAGGTCTTGATTCATCAATCATTTCTTCTATAGTAAAGAAATTTTCAAAAAAAAGAATAGAGAGTAATAATAAAAATGATGCATGGTGGCCCCAAATACATTCTTTTGCCATAGGATTAAAAAATTCACCAGATTTAAAATCATCTAGAAAGGTTGCTGATTATCTTGGCACAGTTCATCATGAAATTAACTTCACAATACAAGAAGCTATAGATTCTCTAGAAGATGTAATTTACTATTTGGAAACTTACGATGTTACCACGGTTAGGGCATCAACCCCTATGTATTTAATGGCTAGATATATCAAGTCGATGGGAATCAAAATGGTTCTTTCTGGTGAAGGTGCAGATGAAATATTTGGTGGTTATCTTTATTTCCATAAAGCTCCTAACGCAAAAGAATTTCATAAAGAAACAGTAAGAAAAATTAAAAAACTACACTTATATGATTGTTTAAGAGCTAATAAATCTCTTTCTGCATGGGGAGTTGAGGCTAGGGTTCCTTTTCTTGATGTTGAATTTTTAGATTATTCAATGAATATTGATCCTAAAAACAAAATGATATCAAAGGATAAAATAGAAAAACATTTCTTGAGAGAAGCATTTAAAGGAGATTTACCTGACGAGATATTGTGGAGACAAAAAGAGCAATTTTCTGATGGAGTAGGGTATTCTTGGATAGATTCATTAAAGGAATATGCTGAAGAGTCAATATCTGATGATGAATATAAATCCAAGAAAAAAAATTATCCAATTAATACTCCAAAATCAAAAGAGGAACTGTTGTATAGAAAAATCTTTGAAAAACATTTTCCTGATGAGGATTGTATAAAATGTGTTCCTTCTTCAAAATCTATTGCTTGTAGTACTGAGGAGGCATTACTTTGGGATAAGGAATTTAGTAAGATGATTGATCCATCGGGAAGATCAATAAAAAAAGTTCATAATAATTCTTATTGATCAAACAGAGTCTAATGCCTTATTAATATCGTAGATTAAATCATCAGGATCTTCAATACCAATTGATAACCTTACAAGAGATTCTCCCATACTAATTTTATTTTTTGTTTCAATGCTAACATCAGCATGAGTCATGGAGTAGGGGTGGCACGCTAAACTTTCCGTTCCTCCCAAGCTAACTGCTAGTTTTACTAGTTTTAAACTATCTAAAAATTTAAATGCTTCTTTTTCACCACCTTTAATGTCAAAAGATATCATTCCACCGTTGCTGCTATATTGTTCTTTATAAACTTTATATTCTTTTGATAATTTATCTATTAGTCCCAAGAAATGTACTTTTGAAATTTTTGGGTGTTTGTTTAATATTTTAGCAATTTTATCTGCATTTTTTGCACTTTTTTCCATTCTTATCTTTAATGTCTCTAAGCTTCTTAGTATTAACCATGAAGTAAATGGTGATGCCATATTTCCCATAAAAACACGCATTGTCTTTAATCTACTAATAACTTCTTTGCTTCCACAGGCAGCGCCAGCTACTAGATCACTGTGTCCACCTATGTATTTTGTTGCAGAATACAAAACAACATCTGCACCAAAATCTATGGGCTGTGAAAATATTGGTCCCATAAATGTATTATCTATTGCTAGATAAACTTTTTCTTTAGATGAATAGTGATCAGTGATTTCTCTGCATTTTTTAATATCAACAATACTATTTGTAGGATTTGCTGGAGATTCAATATATACTAGGCTAACTTCTATTCCTGGAAATTTTTTTTCTTTTTTTTCTATTATTGAATCTATTGAATCAAAAGAATCAAAATACATTGATTTAATATTATACTTTGGTAGTACTTGTTCAATAAAATGATCTGTTCCACCATAAAGAGGGGATGAGTGTAATATGAGTGTGTTTGGACGTGTTAATTCAAGTAAAGTTGTTGTTATAGCTGCCATGCCACTTTGAAAGATGGCACATGCTTCAGCTTTATCCCATAGTTTAAGTCTATCTTCTGCTATCTCTGCATTTGGGTTATTAATTCTTGAATAAGCTAGAGACATAGACTCATCTTTAGCTTTTTCTCTTAGACCATATGCTATATGGAAATGTGCTTTTCCTTCTTCTGCGTTTTTGAATACAAATGTACTTGTTTGAAATATAGGAACCTTTGCTGATCCCTCTGATAGGTGTGGATCATAAGCTGATCCCATCATTTCACTTTCTGGCTTATTTTTTCTACTCATTTTTTTATAATGTTGTGTTCTTTTGGAAATATAGTTTATAAATACAAATATATTTTAAAGGTTAAAAAATATTTTAATAGAATGTTTTGTCGTAATTAACGCAATATAAAAATTAATTGTTTAGAGAAAAGGTGATTATTTATAATAAATTAATTTTTAATATAATTTGATTTTCTTACCAAGAAAATTTAAAAGTAAAGATATTGAAATTAATCCCATAACTGTTTCATTACCGATATCATTCATAAATTTAGATGTATTACTTACAACATCCATATTAAATAATTTAACATTTGTGGTTAATTGAAATAAAATAGCCGTAGCTGCAAACGCAATGGATAGTCTAATTATAGGTTTTAATAGTTTTCTTACTTTATCAATTGTTTCTTTCATTATTTTTTTAGGTTTATATGTAGATGATAAAAGATAAAAAAACCGCCCTTAGGCGGTTTTTTATCAAACTTAATATGATTGTTATATTGTTATTTAACTTGACCCCAAAGGATAAGTAAAACCACAAGTCCAACAAAGCCGCCACCACTAAGACTATCTACGATTGAAGTAATGTTTCCGATTACACTCAGTCCCATTGCTCCTCCGAAGACAATTTCAGTCGCAACTCCTAAGCCAATAAGTGATACTACTAGACCAGTAAGACCCGCTATTAGGCCACCAACCTGTTTCATAATTGAATCCATATTTAAAATAGTTTGGTTATAAAGAGAATTTAGCTATTTATTTTATTATTTACAATTAAACCAATAAAATGTTCCATTATTTTATAGATAAATAGAAGATTATTTTATTATTTCTTAAAAAATTAAAATAAAAAGA
>JAYZHG010000078.1:0-5075 GCA_036166735.1 Bacteroidota bacterium
TAAATTTATTTTAGGAAGTTTTGCTGTATTCTTATATAAAGAACTAATAGAAGTTTGTAAGCCTGGAACAATATTCACTCCTAATATTTGATTATTCTTTGAAACAGTAGTAAATGTTAATGCAGTACCAAAATCTACAACAATAACATTTTCATCATACATACTTGATGCCTCTACTGCATTACAAACCAAATCAGTTCCAATTTCATTTATATTATCAATTGATATTTTAACCAAACCAACAGAAGACGCCTTTATTATGTGAATATTTTTACATAACATATCACTAACAACAAGTTTAACAACATCTGTTAAATTTGGAACAACACTGCTTATCACAACACTTTTTACACGTGAAGGATTAAAATCATTAAGTGATAAAATTTTTTTTATTTTTTTTTGTAGAGACCAGTATGTGATATTATTTTTGGAACTTAATCGATATATTTTTGACCATTCATTATTAGAATTCAATCCAATAACAATATTTGTATTACCTATGTCAACAGCAATTTTAATCTTTTTCATTAAATAAATTTAATTGATCCGGTTCCAGATCTAATTCAACAGATTCTCCAACATTAAAATTATCATTTACTTCATCACTTTCTATTTTATTTTTTTCATTAACAACTCCTTTAGATTTTAAAAAACTAAAGCTCCCTGAACGTACTTTATCATAAGATATTTTATTACCTATTGCCTTCCAACCTTTGATATCTATAAAGTTATCAATGTCCAACTCTGCAGACTCTAATTTTTTATTTTTATAATGCTTAAAAATTATAATTTCTCCTAATTTAAAAGTTGCATACTCCAATTTTGATCCTTTATTTAAAGATATAAATGTGAATTTTTTATTTGAAGTTGTGGTTTCTACACAGAATCTTTTTACATAATAATTTTTTAGCTTACCATCATAATAAACTGCTGATAAAACACCTTTTAGATCAAATTTAGAAAGAAATAAAACATTATTATAATCATACCTATTTGTTAATTCAAAAGATGTTAATTCATAATTTCCATCTTTATAGATCACAAGAATTAAATCATCACCATTAAATTTTCCAACAAAATCTCCTCTACCATCAGAATTTAGTCTACCAATAAATTTGTCATAATTTATTTTAATCCCCGATAAACTTGATAAACCAATCGATTTATGCTTTATCGCCCTAATTCTATACTTTGAAAGAATGTTTCCTTTTGCGCCTTTTCCTTTTATTTCAATATTAGAAAAATCATAATCAAATAACTTTATCCTAGCTTTCTGTGAAGCATGAATATGAACAGAAACAACTTCAGACTCTCCATTTGGTCTAGATTCAAGGTATAATAATTTTGAACCCTTATTCCCTTTTGTGACATTGTATATTCTCTCTTTACTAGCAGAAATAACTTGAAATCGTTTAACAAAAGAATATTTTGATTTTCCCTCATAATAAACAGCATTAAAGACCATCCTATTATCACTCTTTTTCCACAATTGACACAATACTATATTTTTTCCTATAAAAACTTTTCCTTGAATTTTTACAATTTTATATGTTCCATCAGCACAAAATGCTATAACATCATCAATATCAGAACAATTACAAACAAATTCATCTTTCTTAATACCATAACCTAAAAAACCTTCCTTTCTATTAACATATAGCTTAACATTATTAGCTGCAACGGCTTTAACTTTAATTGTATCAAATTTTGAAATTTCAGCTTTCCTTTGTCTCCCTTTACCATACTTATTTAGTATATCATAAAAATATTGAATAGTATAATCAGTTAAGTTTTCAAGATATTTTAAAATCTTCTTTAGTTCTTTATTTAACTTAACAATAGAATCGGTAAGCTTGTTTTTATCAAATTTTGAAATTCTTTTTATTTTAATTTCAGTTAATCTAATTAGATCATCTCTATTTATTTCTCTATAAAAATCTTCTTTAAATGGATCAAGACCCTTATCTATAGTATTTATTACAGAATCCCAAGTATCACATTTTTCAATAAGAATGTATATCTTATTTTCTATAAAGATTTTTTCAAGAGTTGAAAACAATATCTTTTCTTTTAACTCTTCTCTTTTTATTTCTAATTCCTTTTTTAGTAAAGTTTTTGTTAAATCCGTCGAAAATTTTAAAATTTCTTTTACACCCAAAAATTTGGGTTTTTCATCAACTATTACACACGCATTTGGAGAAATCGATACTTCACAATCAGTAAATGCATACAATGCATCAATGGTAATACTAGGAGATTGATTTTTATGTAAAGAGACTAATATTTCAACATCTTGAGCTGTGTTATCAATAACTTTTCTTATTTTAATTTTTCCCTTATCATTAGCCTTTATTATTGAATCAATAATACCTGAAGTTGTGGTTGTATAAGGTATATTTCTAATAATTAATGTTTTCTTATCTAATTCTTCAATTTTAGATCTTAATCTGATCTTCCCTCCTCTTTTTCCATCATTATAATTCGTTATATCAACAAATCCACCAGTTGAAAAATCAGGATATAACTTAAAAGATCTTCCCTTTAAATAAGATATTGAAGACTTTATTAATTCAACAAAATTATGAGGAAGAATTTTTGTGGAAAGGCCAACAGCAATCCCTTCAACTCCAAGAACTAATAATAAGGGAAATTTTACAGGTAAATTATCAGGTTCTTTCTTTCTTCCATCATATGACAGCTTCCATTCGGTAGTCTTATCATTAAAAAGTGTATCTAAAGAAAATTTTGAAAGTCTAGCTTCAATATAACGTGATGCAGCAGCTTTATCTCCTGTTCTTATATCTCCCCAATTTCCTTGAGTATCAATTAACAAGTCTTTCTGTCCAAGATTAACAAGTGCATCTTCTATAGAAGCATCCCCATGGGGATGAAACTGCATGGTACTACCTATTATATTTGCACACTTATTATATCTACCATCTTCCAAACGATTCATGGAATGTAATATTCTTCTTTGAACAGGCTTTAAACCATCATATATCGATGGTATAGCCCTTTCAAGAATTACATAAGAGGCATAATCTAAAAACCAATTCTCATACATTCCAGAGACTTGTATCTCACCCTCAGATTCTTCCTCAGGATTATCTATACCCATTACTAAATCGTTATCATTCATTCTATTACTTCAAATAAATCTTTTTCAACTCTTAATTTATCAATTATAAATTCTTGTCTTTTTTGTGTGTTTTTTCCCATATAAAAAGATAGAAGTTCTTTAATTTTTGAGTTTTCATTTAAAATAACTGGTTCAAGTCTTATGTTCTCATTAATAAAATTCTTAAACTCACTAGGAGAAATTTCACCAAGTCCTTTAAATCGAGTTATTTCTGGATTTTTTCCTATCTCTTCTACTGCAGAGTTTCTCTCTTCATCATTAAAACAATATATCGTCTTTTTTTTATTTCTTACTCTAAATAGAGGAGTTTCAAGAATAAAAACATGACCTTTTCTTACTAAATCAGGAAAAAATTGTAAAAAATAAGTTAAAAGTAAAAGTCTTATATGCATTCCATCCACATCAGCATCAGTAGCAATTATTATTTTATTATACCGTAATCCTTCAAGACCATCCTCAATATTTAATGCGTGCTGAAGTAAATTAAATTCTTCATTTTCATAAACTATTTTTTTTGTGTAACCAAAACAATTAAAAGGCTTACCTCTAAGACTAAAGACTGCTTGTGTTTTTACATTACGAGACTTGGTTATGGAACCGCTTGCAGAGTCTCCCTCAGTTATAAAAATTACAGATTCATTTTTTAATAATTCATCTCCTTTTTTATCATTAAAATGTACTCTACAATCCCTAAGTTTTTTATTATGAAGATTAGCTTTTTTTGCCCTTTCATTAGCTAATTTCTTTATTCCAGCTATTTCTTTCCTCTCCCTTTCTGACTGCATAATTCTTTTTTGAAGAGCTTCAGCTACTTTAGAATTTTTATGAAGAAAATTATCCAGTTCTTTTTTTAAAAAATCATTTACGAATGATCTTACCTTTTTACCTTTTGGACTAATATTTAACGATCCCAACTTTGTTTTAGTTTGGGATTCAAAGACTGGTTCCTGAACTCTTATAGCAATTGAAGCTGCAATACTTGCTCTAATATCAGACGCATCATAATCCTTCTTAAAAAATTCTCTTATAGTCTTAACAATACTTTCTCTAAATGCTGAAAGATGAGTGCCACCATGAGTAGTGTACTGTCCATTCACAAATGAGTAGTATTCTTCACCATAATTACTTGTATGTGTAAGAGCACACTCTATGTCATTTCCTTTAAAATGGATAATAGGATATCTAATTGAATCAGGATCTGTTTTCTTGGTTAATAAATCTAATAAGCCATTTTCGGAGTGAAATTTTCTGCCATTATAATTTAGTGATAAACCAGAATTTAAAAATGCATAATTCCATATTTGATCTTCTAGATATTCTGGAATGTAATGGTAATTTTTAAAGATTTCATTATCAGGCTTAAACATAATAAATGTCCCGTTTTTCTCATCGGTATTATTTATATCATCATCAATTATCAATTCACCCTTATCAAACTCTGCTTTCTTGCATTCACCATCCCTATAAGATTCAACATAAAACTTAGACGATAAAGCATTCACTGCTTTTGATCCTACACCATTTAACCCAACAGATTTCTGAAATGCTTTAGAATCATATTTTCCACCAGTATTTATTTTTGATACACAATCTATAACCTTCCCTAATGGTATTCCTCTTCCATAGTCTCTAACTTCAACTGAATGGTCCCTAACACGTATCTTTATTATTTTTCCATGACCCATCAAATGTTCATCTATAGAATTATCAATAATTTCTTTAATGAGAACATAAATTCCATCATCTTTAGCAGATCCATCCCCAAGTTTTCCTATGTACATTCCCGGACGTAATCGTATGTGTTGCTTCCAATCTAGAGACTTTATACTCTCTTCAGTATAGGTATTTTTATTATTTTTCATTAACAAAAATAAATATAAGAATGAATAACAATAAATGTATTGTTTATCTAAAAAATATCAAAAGCTTTTAATCT
>JAYZHG010000079.1:0-5450 GCA_036166735.1 Bacteroidota bacterium
GATCTTTTATCCAAAGCTTGGGAAAAAGAAATTAGTGATATGTATATAGAAATAGAAAAAAAAGAAATTAGTCTAAAAAATGAAGAAATTTTACTAACAAAAGATATGTATAATGAAAGAAGAGGACTTTTAGATAAAGAATGGGTGTCAATAAGAGAATATCAACAAAAAGTTTTTGGCTTTGAAGGATTATATTTTCTAAAGAAAAAAGAGTTGATTGAACCAATTCAAGATATAATTTTTGAGTCCATTGAAAAAATAGCTAAAAAAAATAGACTTCAAATTGTTTTTGATAAATCTTCCGAACCCATACTTTTATACACAAACCCAATTCATGACTATACTGATTATGTTCTAGAAGATTTGGGACTAAATAAAAAAAATAACTAGTTTTGCTCAAATAATTTAAATGATATGAAAAAATTACTAATAAGTATTACTTTAATGTTCTTCACAAACTATTCTTTTTCTCAAGAATTAAAGATTGGATATACCAACGTAGAATATATACTTAGTTTTCTTCCAGAAACAAAACAAGTTCAAGCAGAAGTTCAGGCTTATGGAACACAACTTCAAAATCAGCTACAATCAAAAATTACAGATTTTCAAAGCAAAGCAGATGCTTTTCAAAAAAGTGCTGCAACAATGACAGATATTATTAGAGCAGATAAACAAGAAGAACTTCAAAATCAGCAAGCTTCAATTCAAAAATTTCAAACAGATGCCCAAACAGCTATTCAAAAAAAAGAACAAGATTTATTTAAACCATTATTTGAAAAAATAAGTAACGCAATAAATACTGTTTCTGAAAAAAATAACTACTCTCATGTTTTTAGTGCTGGAGTTCCTGGTGTTGATGTTCTTTTATATGCTAGACCATCTGATGATATATCACTATTAATATTCGAAGAGTTAGGAATAGATCCTCCCCCAACTCAAGAATAATTATTTTTTTAAACCAATATCTTTAAGTCTTTCTTCCAAAAATTGTCCAGCCGAAATATCATCAAATGATTTAGGGTTGTTGTCATCAATACAATTTTTTAAACAACTTAAATCCATTTCAGCCTTAGGATGTAAAAAAAATGGTATGGAATATCTAGAAGTATTTAAAAGCTCTCTAGAAGGATTTACAACTCTATGTACAGTTGACATCAATTTATTATTTGTTAGTCTTTCTAACATATCACCTACATTTATAACTAATTGATCTGGTTTAGACTTAATAGGTTTCCACCTATTATCTCTAGTTAAGATTTCAAGACCATCTGCACTAGCACCCATTAAAAGAGTAATAAAATTTATATCTCCATGAGCTGCTGCTCTTACTGCACCATCTGATACATCATCAGGATTAATAGGATAATAATGAATGGCTCTCATAATACTTTGACCTCCTTTCACCTTATCAAGAAAATAATTTTTTTCTAAATCAAGATAAAGCGCAATAGATTCTAAAACTTGTAATCCAATTTCTTCTAATAGTAAAAAAGCTTTACTAGTAATTTTTTGAAATTCATTTATTTCAATAGGCCAAATGTTTTTTGGAGAAGCATTGGATGTAGGATCTCCAATATGATAAAATTCTTTTAAATCTCCTTTTTTACTCCCCTTTGCATGTTCCTGACCTTTTATAACATATCCCCTTTGTCCATATAATTCAGGAAAATAATATTTTATTTTTTTTTCATCTTCTAAGTCAAAAAAATCTTTTATTGTTTTATATAATTCTTTTGATAATTCGTTTTCAAAACCAGTATTTTTAATAATTGCAAAACCAGTTTGATTAAATGATGTTCCAAGATTATTAGAAAATTCAATCCTATCATTTTTATCACCATTAATAAACTTAGATAAATCTAAAATAGCAACCTCATTCAAAATATTACTCATAATTATTCAACTTTAATTTTTATTGAAGATGACATGTTTTCTCCATATGAAGCATGAACTCCATCAGCAAACTGTAAGGATATAATATAATTTCCAGGATCTAATTCAAGAGAAGTATCTGTTTGACCCAACCCAAAATGAAGTGTAGAATCACTCATTGGGATTACACTTCCTAGTGGCCAACTTGTCTGATTAATAAGAATATGATGATGACCAAATCCTTTATTAACTTTCCCAGCAGGTTCAATTAACATCCCATTTAATCCCATATCAACAAAAACAGGACTTGCAACAGTAGAACCGTCTTTTGGCCATTTAAAAAAAACATTTTGAATTTTAGATTCTTCTACTTTATCCTCAACTAATTTTGTTTTTTTATTTTCTTTTACAGAACATGAAACCAAAAACAACACATTAAACAATAGTATAATATACTTATTCATTAAGCTGGTGTAAAAACTTCTTTTAAGACTTGTAAAGATTTTAATTTAATGTTAATTCCTAAACTTTGACTAAAATATAGAATTAATGAATTTAAAACATCATTTCTTTCAGAATAATTAGAATGAATTTTACTGTTATAATCCATAGAAATGCAATCCATCACAAAATTATTTAGTTCTTTTTTATTTAAATATGGTTTTGTGATCTGGGATGAATCTGAAATTTCAAAACCAAAAAACTTTGTAAGTTTTAATAAAAATTGTAAGTGAAAATTTTTGATATTTTTCTCTAAACTATCGTAGATTAAAAATGAATTATATAAAAAATTAAATTTTTCATTTTGATTAGGTTCATTTGATAAAATTTTACCTAATAATTCAGATAAAAAAATACAAACAGAAATTTTTTTAATATCTGTATGATTTGTCATATAAATAACATCTATTTTCATTTCTTTTAATCTTTGAAGATTTGCAGATCTTTTATTATAAACTATCAAGTCAAGAATAGTTAAAGGTTGAAATAAGCTCATATTCTTATTTTTATTTTTATTAGAACTTCGAACTCCATTTATTATATAAGATTGTAAACCAAAAGATTCTGTAAAAATTTTACAAATAATTGATGACTCTTTAAACTTTATAAAGTTTAGCACAATCCCTTTTGTTTTATATATCATCTAATTAAAATTTTGCTTATTAATTTTTCGGACTCATCATCTGAAATAATAAAAATTAAATATATACCTTCATTAACTTTCAATCCTGCATGGTCATATAAATTCCATGATGTTCCTCCGCCTGTTGAAGACAAAGAAATAACTTCTTCTCCTGATAAAGTAGTGATCTTAATTATATTATTTTCCATAAGTCCTGAAAAAGTAACTAAATGATGCTCATTAAGATTAATTGGATTAGGAAAAGCTTTAAATAAATTATAATTATCTCTTGTTGGACTATTATCAGATTTATATGATATAAGACCATCATAAGTTAAAAAAAATATTTCACCATTATCAAGCATTAAAATATCAATAACATTATTAGAAATCAATGGAGAATTATCTTTAGTAAATTCTTTTTCTATTTTATTCCCTAAAGAATTTAAAATTATTACACCTTGATTTGTCCCAATCCATTTATTATTAGATTCATCAACCAATAATGTATTTATTTTTAAATTTTGTAATATTCTTCCATTTTCATTATTTGGTATTTGATATGTTGACATATTATCAAATGATTCAATATTAGATGAAGGAAAATAAATTAATCCATCATCTGTGCCAACCCATACAATATCATTTTTATCAATAGCTACTTTATTTATTGAATTAGTTGGAAGAAAATTTGATGCTGAAGTTAATTTTATAAAAGAGTTATAATATGGATTAAATAAAATTATCCCTCCTCCAAATTCATTGTCAAAAGTTATCCAAAAAGTTTCAGAATTATTAAAAATAATATCTCTAGGATATTGATAACTTCCAACACCAAAATCATAAGTAAACCAACCATCTGCTACATTATATGAAATAAGAGGAGTTTTTGTTCCATAATTTAATATCCACATTTTATCTAATACACTCAGTAATGCTTTCACGTCAACATCATTACTATTAATTTTTTTTTGTAATAATGAGCTCTCTGTTACATCATTAATTATAATATTATTTTCTTCATCAAAAATTCCCATTGTTTCTGAACCATAAAACAACCCTTTATCAAACTCTGTAACAGAAGTTAAATTTTTAAAATTTTTAAAATTTTTATTTTCCCAAAGACCATCTGAAAAAACAGAATAATGATTATCATTTTCAGTAAAACCATATACAGTATTTACATATTTAGTTATTTTAGAAAAAATGATATCTGGTGAATTAAAAACTTTAAAAAAGTAGTTTAAATCCATCGAATATAACCCTTGATTTTTTAATCCAATCCAATAATTATTCTTTGCATAAATAAAATCATTAATATTAATTTTATTGGAATCGTAAATTTCAAATAAAGAATTATCATTATCTAGGCCATATAATCTTTTTCCATTTGTTAATACCAAATTCCCATTAACAATTTTTATTTTTTTAATTGCATCATTCAATTCGAGATTGATACTATCCCCCATCAGATTATACATTAAAAAAGAAGAATATACGTGTATTTTATTTTTATAAATAAAAGAACCTATTAAAGCATTCTGTGTTATATTCAAGAAATTCCAACTATTAAAATCCAAAAGATTATTTCCAAATAAAGGGGCATAATACATTGATTCTTCTGTTAAAACATAAATAGAATCATTTAATATTTGTGTAGAGATGACATCCAAAACAGAAATTTCATTATCAATGTTTGAATAATGTTCTAAAACTTGTTTAGTATCAATATCAACTAAAAAAAGACCATCTGAAGAGGAAACATAAAGAATGTTTTCATAAATATTAAATGCATTAATTTTAACACTAAAATTTTCAACACTTAAGTTAATATGCATTATATCAAATTCTGAAAGAAAATCAATTTGACCAGAAGTATATCCAACAATTAATGATTTACCATCATCTATCATAGCACTAACAGCATTATTAGAAAGTCCATTAATAGTAGAAAGTTTATTTATACTATTATCCTCTAAGTCTAAATAAAACATTCCTTTATTTGCTGCTGCATAGATTTTATTGTCAAAATAATGAACCAATTGTATGTCATTAAAATTAAAATGAACCCTCCAATACCCTATCTGAATAGGTTCTGTAAATGAAATATTATTAATTGCCGCTCTATTATCTTTAGGAAAACAAGAAAAAAACGATAAAAGAAAAAAAATTTTAAACCTTACTAATAACATTTCGTTAATATTCATCATATTTTTTCAAAAAGGTAGATATAATTCAATAAATTATAACTTGATTTATTAAACGCAAAAATTAAAATAAATTTTAATAATAATGAGTATAAATCATTATGCCACAAATTTTTACAAAAAAATTTCATCAGAAATTGATACAAATAATATTACAGGAGAAAAACTATTAAACATTACCCAATGCCATCACATAAACCTTTTTATAATAAAAAAAATATATGATGATTGGTTAAATAATTTTAATA
>JAYZHG010000080.1:0-5758 GCA_036166735.1 Bacteroidota bacterium
AAAAATTTAAATAATGAAAAACCTATTTTTAATAATAATTTTATTTTTTGCTATAAATGTTAATGCCCAACAGGGATTTGTTATGATGAATCAAAACAAAGTTGAATTTTCCAATCAAGGAAAAGCATATAAAATTTTTGATGATTATTTGAATCCAGTTTGGAATCAACTAGTTGATGAAGGAATGATAATTTCTTATTCAATGATGACTCATGCATGGGGTGATGAATGGAATTTAAATTATATGATTATAACTAAAGATCATGCCTCATTTTTAAAAGCATGGAGCGAAGGATTTAAAAGAATTCGTAATACTATACCACAAGAAAAATGGGATGAATTAATGAAATATACTTTAGAACATAAAGACAATCTTTACAGTTTAAGGCATCATTATGATGGTAATAAAAATTAAAAAAATAAATCAATTAACTCCTCTTTTGAATTTATAATTGATGTTTGTAGATTAGAGTGATGAAAAACTTTTTCTCTGTTTTAACGTTAATAGTATTTTCATTTAATCTACACAGCCAATCTCAAAATAATAGTACAAAATCTATCAAAGCATATAAAATCGATAGAGAAGAAATAATACTTGATGGGAAGCTAGATGAATTATTCTGGAATAATGTAAAAGGAATTGATGAGTTTTTAATGCAAGAACCTGTAGAAGGAAATATACCTACAGAAAATACTTTAATCAAAATAGCATACGATGAAAACTATCTCTATATCGGCGCTATCTTGTATGATTCTGATCCTAAAGGAATTAAATCTTTTAAAATGAAAAAAGATTCTCCCCTCAATACTGATGATAGATTTATGTGGATTCTTGATACTTACCTTGATGGTAGAAATGCATATTTTTTTGAAATAAATCCTAAAGGACTTATGGGAGATGGCTTGTTATCAATTGGCCAGGGTCTAAGTTTAAATAAAAATTGGGATGGAATTTGGAGACCTTGGACTTTTATTGGAGATTTCGGTTGGTCTACAGAAATTCGTATTCCTTTTCACACACTAAATTTTGATCCTAAAGTTAGTACTTGGGGAATTAATTTTCAAAGAACCGTTAGAAGGAAAAATGAAGAAATATTATGGACAGGTCATAAAAGAAATCAAGGACTTTTTAGACCTCAAAACGCAGGAAGATTAGAAGGTCTAAAAGATATTTCTCAAGGACTAGGTTTAGAAATTATTGGATATGGTAAAATTGAAAATTCAAAAATAGAAAAAAATGTTGGAGGAGAATATAATAAAAATACAAATTTAAATGGTGGAATTGATATCAATTATAATGTTAATCCAGCTTTGAAAGCTTCTATTACTATCAATACTGACTTTGCTGAAACAGAAGTGGATGATAGACAAATTAATCTCACCAGATTTCCAATTAGATTTCCTGAAAAAAGAGATTTCTTTTTAGAAGGAGCAAATATTTACCAATTTGCACCAAGAAGTGGTGTATATCCTTACTTTTCAAGAAAAATAGGGCTTCAATCTGGCAATCCTATACCCATCTTATATGGTGGAAAAATAATTGGTAAAATAGGAAAATTAGAAATAGTAGCCCAACAGGTCAAAACAAAAAAAACAGATATAACAAATAGTGAAGATTTTTCTTTACTTAGATTAAAAAAAAATTTTTTAAAAGAAAGTAGTGTTGGAATATTATATACTAGAAGACACTCTAAAGACAGTGAAAAACTCAATGAACCAGTTCAAGATAGAAATACTTTAGGTATAGATTTAACATTAAACACATCTTCTTTTCTATCTAATAAAAATTTACAATTTCAAGCATTTGCTATATTACATAACTCCCCTATTCCAAATGATATAATAACAAAAACTTGGGATCGATCTACTCGTGGACTTCGATTTAATTTTCCTAATAAACCATGGTCTGGAAGCGTATCTTATAGAGAATTTGGAAATTCTTATGATCCTGCAATTGGTTTTGTTCAAAGAAACTCATTTAGAAGAGTAGAACCAAGAATAAATTTTTCACCTCTCATAGAAAACAGCAATATTATTAGAGAGCTTACTTGGGAATTTAGTTTTGAAAACCTTATGAATCTTAATTGGGAAAAAATGACTCAAAATATAAGGTTTACTCCATTATCAGTTCGTTTTGAAAGTGGAGATGAACTATCATATCAGTTTATTAAAAATTTTGAAAATCTTAACTTTAATTTTAATATTCTTGGTGACAATTCTATAATTATTCCAATAGGAATATATCCAAATTGGTCACATAAAATTGAATTTGAAACTGCTAATCATAGAAAATTAGTATATGAAATTGAAATAAATACTGGCGGATTTTGGTCTGGAAATCGTACTGATTACCAAAATAAATTAACCGTAAGGCCTTTTTCTGGAATTAATCTAAGCATAGGATATATTCGTTCAAACGTTGAATTAAATGAAGGTAATTTTAAAACAAATTTATTTCGATTTTTAGGTGATTTTGATTTTTCACCTTTTATATCACTTTCTTCAAACATTCAATACGATGATGTTAGTGAAAGGTTAGGAATGAATAACAGATTTAGATATACTATTGTTCCGGGTTCAGATATTTACTTTGTTTACAATCATAATTGG
This sequence comes from Bacteroidota bacterium, assembly GCA_036166735.1. Classification (GTDB taxonomy): domain Bacteria; phylum Bacteroidota; class Bacteroidia; order Cytophagales; family MED-G16; genus JAPYTU01. The sequence continues at coordinate 2,611 of JAYZHG010000080.1, forward strand.
ATTGATCAAGAAGGAAAATTTAAAACCACATCAAATATAGGAATAACAAAAATTACTTATACCCATAGATTTTAAAATCACAAACTAACTCATAGTAATTAATCTCAACCTTTTGAATTTTAATTTGTTGTTGGTAGATTAGTTTTTTTACTAACTAAACAATAAAAAATATGAAAAATTTAAAAGATAAAATCATTGGACTATTTGCAATAATAGGAGTAATGGTTTTATTAATGGGAAATAATAATCTACAAAATAACAATGAAAACTATAAAATTTCACCTATACCTCTAAATAATGGAAGTACAAATGTCTATTTATTAGATACAAGAACTGGAAAAGTATGGGTAGAATATCGTGGGAAATGGGAAGAACAAATAGAATCTTTAAATTAAAACAATATCTATTAGTTAAATTTTCCCTCTTTTAAATTTTAATTAGTTATTCTTAGATTGTAATATGGATTAAAATAGAATTATTAATTCAAAATGAAAATACTTAAACACCAACACTGGCATTTATTAATATTAATAGGATTATTATATGCTTTAAACCACTACACTAATCAAGATAGTAATGTATTTAATGGAAGTTTATGGAATATAAGTACAAAAAATTGGTTTATTCTAGCAATTTTATCTCCAATCATTCACCAAATTTATGTTTTGTTCTGTTGGAGATATGAATTATTTTACAAAGGCTTGACCAATATATTTAAAGAAAATGCATTTAAGATATATAAAAGAGGCTTTATTATACTTATTCTATCAAGGCCCACATTAATTATAATATTGTCTATATCTAACGCAATGACAATAAGCATAGGTCCTACTCTACCTTATATTTTATCATTAGCACTACTTATCCCTGGAGTATACGCTCAATTCTCTGTATTCAAATATTTTGGTATTGATAAAGCATTTGGATTAGATCATTTTGAACCTGAAAAATTTAAAAACGAAACATTTTGTAAAAAAGGTATATTTAAATATACTTCTAATGGTATGTATACATTTGCTTTCTTTCTTATTTGGATACCAGGAGTTTTATTACAATCAAAAGCTGCTTTATTAGCAGCTTTGTTTCATCATATATATATTTGGGTTCATTATTATTTTACTGAATTACCAGATATAAAAATTATTTATGAAAAAAAATAGAATTCAAATAAGTAATCTAAATACATTATTAATCTTAATTTTTATTTGTTTTTCTTGTACAATTTCAAAACCCACATCTTCTGATGGTTTTAATAGAAATATATCAATGGATGAAAAAATAAATGAATATTCTGAAATAAGCATTCTAAATCGTATAAGAAGTATACCAGGACTAAAAATAAATGGACCTGATGATAACAATGCCCAAGTATATGTAACTGGAATAACTAGTATAAATTTTGCTCAAGAAGTAACATTTTATTTAAATGGTATGAGAGTCGGTACATATTCTCAATTTTCAACACTTATTAAACCTGGAGAAATTAAAAGCATGAGATTATTAAAAGGGGCATCAGCTGCAAATATTTATGGTGAAGAAGGTACTTGGGGTGTAATACTTGTTAAAACAAAGTAATAAAAATTTATTTAAAATCTATCTTTAAAACTCTAATTGGTTTACAAAATTTATATACTTAAATTACAGTTCACATATAACCTAAATGTATGAAATTTAAATTAATTCTATTTTTTATATCATTGACAAGTATACTTTTAGTAAGTTCATTTTTTTACAACAAACCATTAGAAATAACAAACTATTCTAAAGATTCAAACGAATTAATAGTTTATATGTCTCCTACATGTAATTGTTGTAAAAATTGGACAGAAAAATTAAGTGATTATGGTTTTTTAGTTAAAAGTAAATTAGAAAACAATATGAAGCCTATTAAATCAAAAGCGGGTATAACATCAAATTTAGTTTCATGCCACACAGCTTTTATAGACGATTATGTTATTGAAGGTCATGTGCCTCCAAAAGACATAATGAAATTACTTTCCGAGAAACCAAATATCAAAGGATTAAGTGTTCCTGGAATGCCTGCAGGTTCAAATGTTCCTGGAATGGAAGTTCGTCCTGAGAAAGCTATTTTTGATGTATTAGCAATAAATAATAATGGATCTACAACTATATGGAATCATTATGAGTAAAACCTTATTCTAATGACTGCATTTACTTTATTTAATTATCTATTAATTTTTAGTTTAGGATTTTCTTTAATTATAAAATTACAATCCACAAGTCAAAAGATTTCATTTTATACTTTTATCATAAACAATAAATTAAGAATAATAAAATGGTTAATAATGCCAACAATACTTTATATATTTCTCATTATTGCTAGCATCTAAAAAGAAATTAGAATATTTTTCTTTCGAATTCAATAAGTATCCTCTATGTTTAAGGTATGATAAAATGTAAGATCATTCCTGAATATATTGAAAGTAAGACTTTCGTCTTAAAGGGTCATAGAATTAAAATAATTTGGGATGAAAACTTAAAAAAGAAATGTTTAGAATCTTTTTACCCCATATCAAAAAACATCTATTATAATCTACTTCCAAAAATTAATAACTAAAAATATTTCTAAAATTGTTAGAATTTTATTTTGAGTAATAACGAAAAAATATCATTATTAATTTATACAATATAACCACAAGAATATTGTTATATTTTAAATAAAACACATGGAATGGATTGAAATTATTGGAATAATAGGAGCAATCTTATCTGGAATTACTTTTTTTCCTCAAGTATATAGAACTTGGAAATTAAAATCAGCAAAGGAATTATCATTAACAATGATTTTAATTATACTTTTAAGTAATGTTGTTTGGTTAATTTATGCATTTAATAAACATGATATGGCCATAATTTATGCAAATCTTTTTGTAGGATCATGTGCTCTTACAATATTATACTTTAAATTAAAATATAAATAATAGTAATTCTACAAGTATTAAATCTCAAAACGTATGAGTAAATATTTTCTCATAATTTTTTATTCATTATTATCAATTTCTTGTCATGAAAATGAATTAATTAAAGATCCAACTACTTATGAGTATGATAACTGTAGTTTTATAGCAGATGAAATATTTGATTATGATCTTTTTCAAAATTATTTTATACTAAAATTAAATTTTAG
>JAYZHG010000081.1:0-5038 GCA_036166735.1 Bacteroidota bacterium
TTAATGTTAATTCTTACTTTGAAAATAAATATTGTTATTTTTAGTGGTATTGAAGTGAGATTATTTAATTGTATTAAATAATCTATTCCACCTAATTTTTTTAAAGAAACTCTCGTTTTTATCTATAGATAGCCATATAAAAGAAGCTTCACCTAGAACATGATCTTCAGGAACAAATCCCCAAAATCTTGAATCTTCTGAATTATGTCTATTATCACCCATCATGAAATAATAATTTTGAATAAATTTATATTCTTTAATTTCCTCATTGTTAATATAGAGTTTGTTTTTTTCTATAATTACATTATTATGATGTTCATAATCTGTTATAGTGCTACCATATCTTATAAGATTATCTTCATTTATTTTTATTATCATATCTTTTTTAGGAACAGTTAATGGTCCATAGAAATCAGTATTCCATGTTAATTTATTTGCATCTGGAAATATTGAGTAAATACTTTGATTTTTTTCTATTTTTCCAATAAAAACATCTTTTATGAAAGGTTCATTTTTAAATTTCATTGCAATTGATTCTTTAGTATTTATAACATAACCATCTTGAGTTTTATTATATTCCCAAATACCATATTTTTTAAAAATTCTAGGATTTATAGATTGTTCTGTTATTACATAAAATCTATACTGCATTTCAATTGATGAATTGGTAGTTTTAGAATTGATAATTATATTACCATTTTCAATTTTTAAAGTATCTCCTGGCAGTGCAACACATCTTTTAACATAATATGTTTTTAGATCTATTGGTTTTTCTAATTCTCTTGGATAATTAAAAACCACTATATCATTTCTTTCAATTTTAGAAAATCCAGGTAATCTATATTGAGGTAATTTTATCCAATTTAAATAAGAAGGAATATTGGTTCCCCATATTTTTTGATGCGTTAAAGGAATTTGTAAAGGAGTCATGGGTGTTCTTGGACCATAATTTAATTTATTTACGAAAAGAAAATCTCCAACTTGAAGTGTTGATTCCATCGATGGAGTGGGAATTGTAAATGCTTCGAAAGTTGCCCATCTAATTATAGATGCTGCTACAACAGCAAATAAAAGAGCATCTAACCATTCTCTAATAGGGCCTTTTTTAATTACTGACATTTGCGAAGATAAAAATTAATATTGAGTTAATAATTTGTTTCAATGTTTAAAAATGTTAAAAATTAAATTTTACTGAAATACCTACTATATTAGAGTTATTTATTTGTTTTAATGATGGTTTAATTTTCATTGATATGTCCTCATTTATATTAAATTCATTCAGATGTGCAAATACATGAGCATCTACAATATTTAATAAGTAGTATACACCTGAAAATATTATTAATAAATCTCTGTTTCTTCTCCAGAATTCCATATTTCTTTCTAATAAAGACTCACTAAAATTTGGAAATGGGTTTATTGTAGAATCTATTCCATCAACTTCCATCAATAAAGCATTTTTAAATTGAACATACATTTCATTATTAAATTTTATGTAGTGTCCTATTACTATATAGCCACCATATATTACTGGAACTTTCCAATATTGTTTATTATATATTTGCCCTAATCCTGGTAATATAGCAGATAAAGTTGCTGCTTTTTTTGGATTTAATTTAACTAAGGCTTTTGATGTATCATTTTCTAATAGATTATTTTGTGAAAATAAATATGTATTTGTTAATAGTATTAAGATAATAATTCTAATCATTATATAATATCTAATAATTCAAGGATTCTGTTTAAATCATTTGTGTTTTTGTAGGGTACGATTATTTCTCCTTTTGTAGAATTACCACTTATTTTTATTTTTGTTCCTAAAAAGGAAGATAATTTAGCTTCTAGTTTTTCTATATCTTTATTTTTTGTTGATATTTTCTGTCTATAGCTTTTAGTTTTACTTAATTTTCTTACTAAGTTTTCTACATTTCTAACAGATAATTTATTTTCTAGCATTTTTTTATATACTGCAAGTTGCATTTCACTTGTTTCGATTGTAATTAAAGACCTTGCATGTCCCATTTGAATTTTATTTTTAATTATACCTTTTTGAATAGTTGGTGGTAATTTTAATAGCCTTAGATAATTGTTTATTGTAGATCTATCTTTTCCTACTCTTTTAGCAAGATTTTCTTGATTAATTTTTAATTCATCAATTAATTTTTTATATGAAATTGCAATTTCAAGAGAATTTAGATTTTCTCTTTGAATATTTTCTATTAATGCCATTTCTAGCATTTCATTATCTTTAGCATTTTTTATAAATGCAGGAATTGATTTGAGTTTTGAAATTTTAGAGGCTCTAAATCTTCTTTCTCCAGATATTAACTGATAAGTATTTTCATCAATTTTTCTTACAGTTATTGGTTGTATAATACCATGAGTAGATATGGATTTAGCTAATTCATTTAATTGTTTTTCATTAAAATTGGCTCTTGGTTGATTATTATTTCTTTTTATTTTATCAATATTAATTTCTTTGAAAATATTCGAATTATGCTTTTTCGATTTTTTTCCTAATAATGCTTCTAATCCTCTTCCTAATGCTTTTCTTCTTTTTACCATATTGCTTCTTTAGAAAGTTTATTTTTTTTTATTAATTCTTTTGCTAGATTCATATAACTTAATGATCCTTTACAGTCAGCATCATATGATATAGCGGGAATTCCATAAGATGGAGCTTCACTTAACCTTACATTTCTCGGAATTATAGTATTGAAAACTAAAGATTTAAAATGCATTTGTACTTCTTCTACTACTTGATTACTAAGTCGAAGTCTCACATCATACATACTTAACAATATACCCTCAATTGATAAGTTATAATTTAGTTTAGACTGAATTAATTTAATTGTTTCAAGAAGTTTTCCAAGTCCTTCTAATGCAAAGTATTCACATTGTACAGGAATTATTATAGAGTCTGAAGCTACTAATGAATTTATTGTAACAATACCTAGAGATGGTGAACAATCAATTATTATAAAGTCATATTTATTTTTTATACTATCTAAACAATTTTTCATTCGTATATCTCTATTTTTTAGTTCTACCATTTCAACTTCGGCTCCAACTAAATCTATATCTGAGGGTAATAGATGAAGGTAATCTAATTTAGTTTTTATTATATTTTTATTATTAATTTTCTCTTCGATCATACAATCATAGATACTTTTATTAATTTTTTCTACATCTACTCCTAGTCCAGAAGTTGAATTTGCTTGAGGATCAGCGTCTACTAATAGAGTTTTATATTCTAATACAGCAAGACTAGCAGCAAGATTGATTGATGTAGTTGTTTTGCCAACACCACCTTTTTGATTTGCTATTGAAATTATTTTACCCATATATTATTAAAGTACATATTTTTTTATTTAATATTTGTTAATTGTTCTTTCTTTTTTTTGCTTTTTGCTTTGCTTTCATAGCTTCTTCAAGTCTAATTTGAAAGTTTGACTTTTTTTTATTTAATGTTTTTTTTCTATTAATATTAATTTGATGTTTTATTTCTTCTTCATCAACAAATTTTTTAAAAATTATAATTTGTGCATATGAAGCTACATTTGAAAGAAAATAATAATAAGTTAATCCAGATGAAAAATTATTGAATATAAATAGGAACATAAATGGAAAAATATATTGAATAGTTTTCATTGGACCTTCAATAGTTTGCATTTGACTGTTTGCTTTATTAATTAATAATGTGGAAACAGTCATTAATAAAGTAAATAAACTTACATGATCTCCATAGAATGGAATTGAAAATGGTAAATTTAAAATAGAATCATAGCTTGATAAGTCACTTGCCCATAGAAATGATTTGCCTCTTAATTCAATGGAATTTGGTATAAAATAAAAAATAGAGATTAAAATTGGAAGTTGAAATAATAAAGGCAAACAACCTCCTAAAGGACTAACTCCAGTCTTTTGATATAATTCCATAATTTCAGATTGTGATTTTTGCATATCTCCATCATGTTTCTCTTTTATTTTTTTTATTTCAGGATTTAATACTTTTAATTTTGCCATTGATATATGAGACTTCCATGTAAGGGGTGTAATTATTAATCGAATTAAAACAACTAATAGAAATATTATTAAACCATAATTTCCAGTAATAGTTTCTAAAAAGTTGAATATTGGTATTATGATGTATTTATTAAAAAAATTAACTCCAATCCATCCAAGATTTATATTTTTATAAAAGTTATTATCAATATTTTTCATTAATGAATACTTATTTGGACCAAAAAAGTAACTAAATGATGCGGTATTATTTATCATTGATAATTCTGTATTTATTTGTAATGTTTTGATATATGATGAATCATTTAAATAAATGGATTTTAAATTTGAGTTTATAAAACCATTTTTACTGATAATTCCCGATGTAAAAAATTGTTGTTTATTGGTTATCCAAAGTAAGTTTTCTTCCAATGATATATTTTCATCATTTTTTGAACTACCAGATAAATAATCAAAATCCTCATTATTATTGTAATAATATATAGTTGTTTGTGTCTTTTCATTGGAAATATTGGCTTCTTGATGTTTAAGTTTATTTACCCAATTTATTTTTACTGATTTATTGAAAGATGAATTGCCATTATAACTAATGTTATTTTCTATTATATAGCTGTTTTTATTGAGAAGGTATGATATTAATATATGTTTATTATCATTAGAATTTGCTTTAAAAGATAAATTGATTCCTTTGTCTGATTTATTTATGGTTGAATTGAATATAATTTTATCTAAATCAGTAGACTCCTCAGAAATTAAATGGTAATTAATGTCACTTTCATTATTACCATAAATTTTAAGTTTTTTATTATTTGTTAAATAATTTTTTAAAAAAACATTTAATATTTTGGCTCCTTTAGAATTAAATTCTACTATTAAATTTTCATTTTCAATAGTTATTATTTTTTCTTTATTAATAGAACTAAAACTTTGATTTAATTCTTCTTCTTTGTTTTCAATTATTGTTTTTTTATTAGGTATTTCTTCTATTTTTTCATTTTCTTCTATTACTATAGGA
>JAYZHG010000082.1:0-14226 GCA_036166735.1 Bacteroidota bacterium
ATACTCCTGGTCATGTTGATTTTTCATATGAAGTATCTAGATCAATTGCTTCATGCGAAGGAGCTTTATTAATAGTTGATGCGTCTCAGGGAATTCAAGCTCAAACTATATCCAATTTATATCTTGCTTTAGAGCAAGGTCTAGAAATTATACCTATTCTTAATAAGATTGATTTGCCAGGTGCAATGATAGATGAGGTGTCAGATCAAATTATTGACTTGACGGGGTGTAAATCTGATGATATTTTATACGTTAGTGCAAAAGAAGGTATTGGTATTGAAAAGGTTATTAAAACCATAATTAAAAAAATACCTTTTCCAAAAGGTGATCCTAGTAAAGCATTGCAAGCTATGATTTTCGATTCAGTTTTTAATTCCTTTAGAGGAATTGAAGTTTTATTTAGGGTATTTAATGGAAAGATAAGTAAAGGAGATAAAGTTAAATTTATAAATACAGGAAAAGAGTATAATGTGGATGAAATTGGTATTTTAAAATTTAAAAAAGAACCAAAATCTAAAATTGAAGCTGGAAATGTTGGCTATTTAATTTCGGGTATTAAGAATGCAAAAGAAGTAAAAGTTGGTGATACGATAACCCATTTTGATAACCCATCTAATCTATTAATTAAAGGATTTGAAGATGTTAAACCAATGGTTTTTGCTGGAATTTATCCTGTAGAAACTTCTGACTATGAAGAGTTAAGAAGTTCTTTGGAAAAATTACAATTAAATGATGCTTCATTAATTTGGGATCCAGAAACTTCTGCTGCTTTGGGCTTTGGTTTTAGGTGCGGGTTTTTAGGTATGTTGCATATGGATATAATACAAGAAAGATTAGAAAGAGAGTTTAATATGTCAGTAATAACAACTGTTCCATCTGTAGAGTTTAAATGTACAAAATCGAATGGAGATTTATTAAGTATATATGCACCTTCAGAAATGCCTGAGTTAAATGAAATTTCATATATTGAAGAACCTATTATTACTGCTCAAATAATAACAAAATCTGATTATATTGGTGGTATTATTAAGCTTTGTATTGATAGACGAGGGATTATAACAAATCAGCTATATCTGTCAAAGGATAGAGTTGAATTATCTTTTACTTTACCGCTGTCGGAGATAGTCTTTGACTTTTATGATAAGTTGAAATCTATTTCGAGAGGATATGCATCTTTGGACTATGAATTGTCTGGTTTTACAAAGTCAAAAATGGTTAAAATAGATATTATGTTAAATGGAGAAAGGGTTGATGCGTTGTCTGCTATTGTTCATAGAGAAAAAGCTTATGATTGGGGAAAGAAATTATGTATAAAGTTAAAAGAACTTCTTCCAAGACAGATGTTTGAAATTGCAATTCAGTCTTCAATAGGTAATAAAATTATATCTCGTGAAACAGTAAGAGCATTAAGAAAAAATGTTACTGCAAAATGTTATGGTGGTGATATTACAAGAAAAAGAAAGCTATTAGAAAAACAAAAAAAAGGTAAAAAAAGAATGCGACAAGTTGGTAACGTAGAAATACCGCAAGAAGCATTTATGGCAGTGTTAAAAATTGAACAGTAATAATTATGGCGATAATAATTGATGGTAAAAAAATATCTACTTTAATTAAAGAAGAAATAAAAAATCAGGTTGAAGAAATTAAATCTCAAGGAGGAAGAGTTCCTCATTTGGCTGCAGTTTTAGTTGGTGAAGATGGTGCAAGCCTAACCTATGTATCGAATAAAGTATCTTCATGTAAGCAAGTAGGATTTAAATCCTCTTTAATTAATCTCCCTTATGAAATAAAGGAAGAAAAACTTTTAAAAGAAATTACTAGATTAAACAATGATAAAGAGGTAGATGGATTTATAGTTCAATTACCACTTCCAAAACATATAGATCAGAATAAAGTTCTTTTATCAATAAATCCGAAAAAAGATGTGGATGGATTTCATCCAACAAATTTTGGTAAAATGGCTCTTGATATGGAAACTTTTGTTTCAGCTACACCTTACGGAATAATAGAGCTATTGGAAAGATATAATATTGATACAAACGGTAAACATACTGTGGTGATTGGAAGGAGTAACATTGTTGGAAGACCAATAAGCATTCTTATGAGTAGAAAGGCTAAATTGGGTAATTCAACAGTAACAGTCGTTCATAGTAGAACAAAAAATTTAGAAACTTTCACTAAAAATGCAGATATAGTTATATCTGCATTAGGAATACCAAATTTTCTTAAGGCTAGTATGGTTAAAGATGGCGTTGTAATTATTGATGTTGGGATCAATCGAGTAAAAGATTTAAATAAAACAAAAGGTTATGTATTAAAAGGAGACGTAGATTTTGAGTCTGTTAAAGAAAAAGCAAGTTATATAACCCCTGTTCCTGGTGGTGTCGGACCTATGACCATAGCCTCGCTAATTCAAAATACTTTAAAAGCTTATAAAATTAATTTTGAAGGATCAAGATAAACTTCCTGTATTGGAATGCTTTCATAGTATTCAGGGCGAAGGAGCTCATTCAGGGAAACCTGCTTTTTTTATAAGACTTGCTGGTTGTAATGTAAATTGTCATTGGTGTGATGTTAAAGAATCATGGTCTGTAGATGATAAGCAATATATTTCTATAAATCAAATAATGAATAAGGTTAAAAAGGCAAAAACAAATTTTGTCGTTATCACTGGCGGTGAACCTTTGCTCTATAATCTAGATCTTCTTACTAAAGAATTGAAAAAATTAAATAAAAAAATACACTTAGAAACGTCAGGAACACAACCTTTATCAGGTTCTTTTGATTGGATATGTTTTTCACCAAAAAAATTTAAAAAACCACTCGATATATTTTATAAAGTATCGGATGAACTAAAAATAGTTATTTGTAATAGGTCAGATTTTAAATGGGCAGAGTCTCATGTTCAATTATTAAAAAAAAATTCTTCTCTATTTCTGCAGCCAGAATGGTCGGTTGAAAAAAAAGTAAATCCATTAATTTTTGATTATATAAAAAAGAATCCTAAGTGGAAGCTATCTTTACAACTTCATAAGTTTTTAGGTGTAGATTAGTTTAATTCAATGAATTATAAATTTTTAATAAATCTTATTTTAATATTTTTCTTTTTTGAATCCACAGTGTTATCTAAAGATAAAAAATATGAAAAATTATACTTAAAGGGAAATGAATTTTTTAAAATAGGAGAATTTGATGATGCAATAACTTATTTTAAAAAGGCTATTAATCTTAATTCAAGTTATTGTCCTGCTATATATAAGCTTGGACTTTCATACAAGAAGCTACATGATTTTACAAGTTTTGTTGAGGCTTTTGAGAGTTATGAAGATGTACTATGTAAAAAATTTGATGATGAAGTAAAATTTCAATTGGGTGAGTATCATTTTTTAAATGGAAAAATTTTTCTCTCTCAAAAATATTTGAAAGGAATTAATGAAAAAGAAAATTTTCCTTTGCTTTCCAAGTATCTTATCAATATTGACTATTATTTAAATCATCAATTTGATTCTTCATTGTTTTATTTTAAATCAAAATCTAATATTTCATATTATACTTTTCAATATTCTCCATTTATTAATTCTTCTTTGAATAGGATTTATTTTACTGGTAGAGAAGGGATAAATTTATTTGATGATGAAGATATTTTTTATGTTGAGAAAGACAAATATGATAGTTGGAAAATACCGAATAAGTTAAGTTCAAAAATTAACACTCAAAATAATGAAGGATCTATATCCTTTAGTTCCAATTCTAAATTTATGGTGTACACATCTTGTGAATTAAATTTTAAAAAAAATAGTTGCGATTTATTTTATTCAGAAATGATTGATGGAATTTGGACAATGCCTAAAAAAATGGATCAAAATATAAATTCTAAGTATTGGGATTCTCAGCCTAATTTGTCATCTAATGGAAATATATTATTTTTTGTTTCCAATAGACCTGGTGGTCAGGGGGGGAGAGATATTTGGTACAGCATTAGAACAAATGTTGGGTGGTCACTTGCAAAAAATTTAAGTGGAGGAATAAATACTGAGTTTGATGATATTGCACCTTTTATTTCAGAAAACTTGTTAGATTTTTATTTTTCTTCAAATAGAACCAATTCTTTTGGGGGTTTTGATATATATAGAGCTTCTAATTATAATATGGATTTTGGAAATGTTAATAATCTTGGATTAGAAATTAATAACCAATTAGATCAGTCATCATTCGTTATGAGTGATGGGATGGTAGTATATACCGAAGAGAATATTTTTAATAGTACAGTAAAAAGTAAACTTATTATTGGAAAACTAAATCAAGTTACTAATAAGGACTTAAGTTATTATTTGTCTTTTCTTGTCATGGATTCATTAACAAAAAAAATTCTTAGACCAAATATTACTCTGATAAATAGTAAAATTAACGATGACTTATTTACCATGGATTTTAATTATGAAGGTAGGGTTTATATAGAAAGGGAAAATTTTGAAGGTGAAAGCTTTTTATTTAATTTGAAGGGTTATGAACCTAAGATAATTAAAAGTCAAAAAGCAAAAACACATTCAATTGTTCTAATGAATAGAATGAAGAAGTATTTTGTTTTAGAAAATGTTTATTTTGATTTTGACAAATATGATTTAAATGTGGAAGTAAAAAAATATCTCGATATAATTTATACTTGGCTACTTAAGAATCAGAATTTAAAAATTGAAATAGGTGGACATACTGATGATGTTGGAGGAGATGTATACAATATGAATCTATCGTTAAAAAGAGCATACTCTGTTTATGAATATTTGACTTCTAAAGGTGGGGTTGATAATCTGTCTTATAAAGGGTATGGAAATTCAAAACCACGAAAAGATGAAGTGGAAAATTCTAAAAATCGGAGAATAGAATTTAAAATTCTTTAATTCATATAAAAATTACTCTTAAGTTGATTTTTTAAAAAAAAAAGAATATTTATTCAAATAGCTACTTTTTGTATATATTTGAAGGCTATTACGGCATGTAATAGCGATTGGTTTTTTAAAAAAAACCTAAAAGTGATTCAATCTTGGCCCTTTTCGTTAGAATTAAGGATTGGGATTGTTGGCTGTATTTTACGTGAAATTTTGTGCTTTTTGCTCAAATTCTTTGTATTTTACAGTCTTATAATTATTGTAAAACAATTGTTAAATAAATTAAACAATTAAACTATGTTTAGATTTTTACTAGTTAGTTTCTTGTTCTTGGCATCCAACGTTTGGGCTCAAGACAGAACTATTTCAGGTAATATTACATCTGATGAGGACGGAAGCGGACTCCCTGGTGTTAATGTTATCATAAAAGGTACGACCGTTGGTACAACAACTGATGTTAACGGTTCTTATACATTAGACGTACCGTCTGATGGAGGTACCTTGGTATTTTCATTCATTGGTTTGGCATCTCAAGAAGTTGAAATAGGTGCGAGATCAGTGGTGGATGTAGTTATGAGCTCTGAGGTTGAAGAACTTCAAGAGGTTGTTGTAACTGCATTGGGTATCACCAAAGAAAAAGCTGCGTTAGGATATGCGGTAACTTCTGTTGGTGGTTCACAGCTTGAAGCTAGACCCGAAGCAGACATAGCACGTTTATTAAGAGGGAAGGTCCCTGGTGTTGATATCACTTCTCAAAGTGGTGTTACAGGAACTGGAACAAATATTATTATTAGAGGTTATTCCTCTATTTCAGGTTCTAATCAACCTATGTTCGTTTTAGATGGTGTGCCAATTGATGCATCAACTTATTCAGACAGAGGATTTACACAAGGTGGTGCTACTGCCTCAAGTAGATTTTTAGATTTAGACCCTAATAACGTTGCTGAAGTTAGTGTGCTGAAAGGACTTGCTGCTACCGTATTATACGGTGAGGCTGGTAGAAATGGTGTGATTCTTATTACTACTAAAACTGGTCAACTTGGTGGACCTGTAGGTAATAAGAAAGTAGAAGTTTCATTTAGTCAATCATATTTTGTTAATAAGGTAGCTAGTTTACCTGATGATCAAGATAATTATGGTAATGGATGGCAAAATAGAGCTGCAGCTGCTTTTAGTAACTGGGGTGCTCCTTTTGACCAACCAAATAGAAATGGATTGACCGATGGTACTATTAAACACCCATATGATAGAGCTGTATGGCATGGTGTTTTCCCTGAGCTTATTGGAGCGAGATGGAAATATCAAGCATATGATAACCTACAAAACTTTTTTGTTGATGGAAGTCAAAAAAATACTTCCCTTGGTATAAGTGCTAGAGTAGGTAGTAATTCAAGTATTAAAGCAAATTATGGATGGACTAAAGATGATGGATATATTCCATTTAACGAGTACACAAAACATAATTTCTCTTTAGGTGCTAATACACAATTATCTAATGGTCTTAAGCTTACTGCTTCGTTCAATTATATTGAATCACAAGCTATTAAGCCACCAACTGCTCCTAGTAGAAACTCAAATTCTACACAGGTATCATTATTTGGTAATGTAATGTACACTCCAAGAAGTTGGAATTTATTTGGTCTTCCTTATGAGAGACCTGATACTCGTGGTAGTGTTTATTATAGGGGTAATAACGGTATGCAACATCCACTTTGGACTTTGCATAACGCTCACGATAGAGATGATGTAACTAGATTTATTGGTAACATGGGACTAAGCTACGAGATAGCTGACTTCTTAAGTATATCTTATAGATTAGGTATAGATAGAACTAGTCTTATGAACAACTACATGATCAATAAGAATGGTGTTCAAGGTTTTGCTGTTTTAGGTAGATACATGACATCAAATAGAAATAACGTGAATTATGATCAAACTGTTAATTTAAATGGTTCAGTTGAACTTAATCAAGATTTGGATTTAACTTTCCTTGTGGGAGCTAATCTTAAATCTAGAAATTATGAGCTGCATCAAATTAATAGTTCTGAGCAATTCATTTTTAATTTCTTCGATCATCAGAATTTCAGTGTTACTACTGCAAATTCTTATTTTTTACGTGAGAATACATATGGTGCATATGCAAACTTAAGTTTGTCATATAGAGACTATGCGTTTTTAGAAGCTTCTGCTCGAAACGACTGGACTTCAACTTTGGAGCCAGAAAATAGATCTGTATTGTATCCTTCTACTTCGATTTCTGTTTTACCACTTAAAGCGTTAGATATTAATAACGAAAATCTTAACTTCTTGAAAGTAAGATTTGGTTTTGGTACTTCTGCTGGTTATCCTTCTCCTTATAGTACAAGGGGTAGTTTGAATACTAGTACGAATGTATTTAAAACTGGTGCTGGTATAACACTTAACTCTAACTCTGTTAGTAACTTTTATGCTAACGCAGGTATTCAACCTGAGATTCATAAAGAATTAGAGCTGGGTATTGAAGGTAAATTCCTTAAAAATAGAGTAGGTATTGATATATCTGCATATACTAAGGATTCTGAAGACTTGATTATTAATTTAGAGTTAGATCAGTCTACTGGTTACAGTAGTTCTACTGTGAACTCTGCATCAATTAATAATAAAGGTATTGAAGCAATAATATCTGTAGTTCCTGTACAGTCAAGAGACTTTACATGGGAAATTGCAGGACAATTTTCTAAACTGGAAAGTGAAGTGTTGTCTATTGCTGATGGTATTAGTAAAGTTTATGTTGCTGGTTATACCGGTCGTGGTAATATTGCAATTCCTGGAATGCCTTATGGTATTATGGAAGGGTCTACTATTGCTAGAGACTATGGTTCGCTAGATGGTTTAGATCATACTCAAGTGCATTCTGATGATAGACTTAATTATACTCCTTTCCTAGATGCTAATGGTGGTTACACCTATTTAGGAACTGGTATGATTGGTGATCCTCAGCCTGACTTTGTTTATGGTGTTACTAACACTTTGTCTTATAAATGGGCAACAGTGAGAGTACAGTTTGATCATCAAGTTGGTGGAGATATGTTCACCACAACCGTATCAACAATGACTGGTAGAGGTATTCTTGGTAATACTGGATTTGATAGATTCGTTCCTGTTATAACTTCAGGTTTGAAACTTGATGGAACTCCATTTACTAAGCAAACTACTGCTAATCAACATTACTGGCCAAACACTGGTGTGTTCTATGATGAACAATCTGTGTATGATGCTTCAACTATGAGATTGAGAGAAGTATCTCTTTCTTTTGTAGCTCCAAAATCGTTCCTTAATGGAACACCTTTTGGAAATGCTAGTTTGACACTTTCTGCTCAAAACATATGGCATTTAGCATATAACACTCCTAAGGATGCTAATTTTGATCCTGAGGTTTCAAGTTATGGTACTGGTAATAATGTTAGAGGATTTGATGAAATGACGGGACCTACTGCTAAGAAGTATGGTGCTACATTAAGTCTTACTTTTTAATCTTATAAATTTTATATAATATGAAAAAGATAAATAAATTATTCTTAATTATAGCTTTTGTATTTGCTGGGTATTCTTGTGATTTAACAGATTTGGATCAATTAAATAATCCAAACGCTGTAACGGCTGAAAATGCTGATTTAGATTTATACTGGAATGCAATACAAACAAGCTTTGCTGGCTGGTGGGCAGGTAATCAATGGCCAATGTTACAGGTAACTAGAATTGAATGTATGACATGGGGTTCAACCTATGAAAATGCATACACTCCTGGTTCTTTTAATGGGTCATGGAATGGTGCTTATGCTGGACTGGTTCCTGATATAGATGCTATGAACTCTATGGCTGCAGAGAAAGAATCATGGATTCATGTTGGCGCAGGTAAAATTTTGAAGGGTTATATTCTTCAAATGCTTGTTGATAAACATGGTGATATTCCTTATACTGAAGCATGGAAAGGTACAGAAAATGCTCAACCTAGTTTTGACTCTCAGACATCTGTTTATGATGTTGCTGCTGGTCTTTATGACGAGGCTATTGCTGATTTAAATAAAACAGCAATTGGTGCTCCTGGTGTTGACATTTATTATGGAGCAAGTACTGCTAAGTGGATTAAATTAGCTAACACTTTGAAATTTAGGATGGCTTTAAACAAAGGTGATGCTGGTGGAATTTCTTCCGCTTTAGCTGCTGGAGTTATACAAGCTAGTTCTGATGATTGGGTGTTTACGTACGGAACTAACAGGTCAAATCCTAATTCAAGACATCCATGGTATTCTGGAGCATACGAAAGTGGTGCTAGCTCCTATACTTCTAACTACTTTAAGTGGGAATTAATGGAAGAAAAAGGAATTCCAGATCCAAGGCTTAGATACTATTATAAAAGGCAAGATTTGGATGCTTCTGACGAAGACTTATTCACTTTAGACTGTGTTGTTGTTGGAACTGAACCACTTTGGTACAGAGATCCTTATGTTAACGCATACGGAGTTACAACTAACTGGCCATTTTGTTTAGGTAGTAATGCTGTAGAAGCTGATCCAAAAAATGCAAAAGGTTATTGGGGAAGAGATCATGGTAATGATGATGGTACTCCACCTGATGGTCAAAAGAGAACTGCTAGAGGAATTTATCCTGCATCAGGAATGTATGATGATGGTAATGCTGCTACTGGAGTTTTTGGTAGTGGATATGGCCACACACAACGTAGTGGAACTACTGGTGGTGGTGGTGATGGACATCAACCAATGTTAATGGCAAGTCATGTGTATTTCATGAGAGCAGAGGCTGCTCAAGATGGATTATCTAGTGAAAATGCTAGAGATATGCTTGAAACAGCTATAAGACAATCAATTGATGAAGTAATGAGTTACTCAGCTGGCTGGGGAACTGTTGGTGATTTAAATGGTGATGGTGTTGGTGCTGTTCCTGAAGCTAGAAACATAAATAGTTATGTTAACTATGTTCTTAATGCATACGATGCTGCTGGCGACTCTGAAGCTAAACTTAACATTATTGTTAAGGAATACAGATTAGCTTGTATGGGTAATGGTATTGAACCATATAACTCTATGAGAAGAACTGGGCATCCAACTGAAATGCAACCTTCTATGAAGGCAGCTTCAGCTGGAACTTTCCCTAGGTTGTTTCCTTATCCTTCAGATGTAACGAACTTAAACGCTAACGCACCCGTTAGAACTGGTTTAGGTGAGAAAGTCTTTTGGGATAGAGCTGGAAGTTTAAATTAATTTTTTAAATATATAATAATATGAAAAATTTGAAAAAACTATTTATAATTTTTATCGCTACATTGACAGCGATTGCTTGTGGGGAACCTGAAATACCAGTTGAGCTTTTTGAAGTTATGGACAAAGGTGCATATGCTAGAAAAATGACTCAGACAGGAAAGTATAACTTTTTTGATATAGCAAACTCCTCTATTGAATTACATGTAGAGTATTATGATGAGGCTCAAGGAGCTAACATCGCTGAGTTTGATATTGATATCGAGTATGTTGATCTTGTTTCTGGTGGAAGTAAAAATAGAGCTAGAGTTAATTTTCAAACTATTTCTTCTTCAGAATTTGTAACAAATTCTGATGGTTATCTTAGTTCTGATATTAGTCTACCTTTTTCAGGTGCTTTGGCTGCGGTTGGAGCTACTTCTGCTGATATAGATGGTGGTTCCTATTTTAGGTATCATTTTACTATAACAAAGAAAGATGGAACAGTATTCACGAATGAAAACACGGGACCAAATATGAAGTCTTCAAATGCTTTTGGAGCTTTATTCTATTTAGATGTTGCTATTGTATGTCCTTCTGCTTTAGAAGGTACATTCAATGCGGTAACTCTTGGATGGTGTGGTGTTTCTAGCGCTAGTAATCAGTTCGAATGGGAGAAATCTGGAGCTGAAAACTTATATGCTGTTGTTGGTGGTGATTTCTCATATGGTGCTTATTTCACTTGCTATGGTGGGTGGACTGGAAAACCTATGGGTAATCTAAAAGTTCAAGATGCATGTGGTATTTTATCACCTACTGGTGCTTCACAATGGTCAGAGGTTTACATGTTTAATGATGTAGCCTTATCAGCTGATCGATCTACTTTAACTATTGACTGGGTCAATGATTATGGTGAGAGTGGGGTAACAGATATGACCGGATGGTCAGGTGGTTTATGGCCGGCAGGACTTAACTAACTAGTAATTCTCATATATTTCTATATATATGAAAAAATTAAGGTAACGATGAAAGTCGTTACCTTTTTTTTTATATGATTATTTAATCTTTTGATTATTTAATCTTTTTTTCTTTTATTTTAGCTTCATGATTAAAAGAATAGTACTTTTTCTTTTATTACTGTCATTTAATAAATCAAATCTATTTTCTCAACTTTATTTTAATGAGGTATCTTCTTTTGAAGATTTTAATCACACTTATTTTAATGGGGTATCTGGGGCTGGCGTAAGTTTTGTTGATTTTAATCAAGATGGACTTGATGATATATCTATACCTACAAATTCAGAAAATTCAATTCTTTTTTTCAAAAATTCTAATAATAAATTTGAGCTTATAAATTTAAATATTGATTTTCCTTATCAAGCAAAGCAGATCTTATGGATAGATTATGATAATGATCACGATAAAGATTTATATGTTACTT
The DNA here is from genome assembly GCA_036166735.1 of Bacteroidota bacterium. Lineage (GTDB taxonomy): Bacteria > Bacteroidota > Bacteroidia > Cytophagales > MED-G16 > JAPYTU01. Next base: position 11,565 of record JAYZHG010000082.1, read on the forward strand.
CTTTTAATGGAAAGAATAAGCTTTTTCAAAATCAAGGTTTTTTATATTTTAATGACGTAACCTCTCAAGTTGGATTGCCAGATTCTATTTCTAGTTCTTTTGGTTCTTCATGGTCGGATATTAATAACGATGGATATTTAGATTTATATCAAACTTATAGAAATGAAGATTCTACTGTTAATACAAGTAAATTATTTTTAAGTAATGCTGGGAGTTCTTTTTCTGATATAACTTCTTCATCTGGTATTTTGGAATTAAAAAAACTTCCTTTTTGTGCTACTTTTATAGATATAAATAAAGATAATTTTCAGGATTTGTATATAGCTAATGATAAAATGACAGTTAATTCTCTTTATTATAATAATGCCAATAATACGTTTTCAGATATAAGTACTTCTTCAAACACTGGGATTCCTATGAATGGAATGTCTGTTTCTGTTAATGATTATAATAATGATGGATATTTTGATATTTATTCTACTAATATAGAAGTTGGTAATAAAATGTTTGTAAACAATAAGGATTTAACTTTTACTGAGTCCGCTAATGAATTAGGAATTTCTTTTAATGGAATTGGTTGGGGCTCACAATTTCAAGATTTTGATCTTGATGGATATGAAGATATATATGTTAGTGGTTCCATTATTGGTACAGATCCTTTATCAAGTGCTTATTATTCTAATATTTTTGGTAAATATTTTACCCTTAATTCTTCTGTAGGCCTTGAAATGGATACAGTTAGTAGTTTTGGAAATGGCATTGGTGATTTTAACAATGATGGTCTTCCCGATATTGTTGTTTTAAATAATTTTCCTTCAAATTCTTTTTTATTTAAGAATACTTATGCAGGACCTAATAATTGGATTAAAGTCAACCTTATAGGATTAGAATCTAATAATGATGGATATGGTTCTATTTTAGAATTATATTCTGGTGACCTTATACAGACTAGATTATCACATTCAACTCAGGGGTATATTTCTCAGAATGCTAATACTATATTTTTTGGTATAAATACTAATTCAAAAATTGATTCTTTAATAATTAGATGGTCTTCAGGAATAATTGATAAAATACTCGATCCAAATATTAATTCAACTTTAAATATTTTTGAAGGGTCTTCTTTAATTCCTCCAAGAATTTTTTCTCGTTTTTCTTCTTTTTGTGAAGGAGGTTCTATCATCTTAGAAGCTGGAGATTTTAATTCTTATAAATGGTCTAATGGTGATACTACAAAAAAAATTACAGTATATGATGAAGGATATTACTTTGTAGAGGTAACTGATGGAGATGGTAATATTTTTATGTCTGATTCAATGTTAGTTACGGTAGAAAATGTGCCTGAATTTTCATTGATAACAAAAGACATAACTTCTACTCATTCTAGTTCTATAAAAATTATAGGATTGGATGAAAATATTTCTTATTATGTCTCTTTAGATAATTCTGTATATTTAGAAAATAACTTTTATATCTCAAATATAACCTCAGGAGATCATATTATAAGAGTTAGAGATTCTTTTGGATGTGAATTTGTTAAAGAATTTACAATTTTAAATCTTGTCAAAGAATCTTCTACATCAGAGGAATATGATAAAAGTGTAGCAAGAAAATGGATGGAGGTTTTGCTGGGCGCAATTCGTAATGATTTAGCAAGACCACCTATTCATGCAAGGAATCTTTTTCATATATCTGCAATGATGTATGATGCCTTTGTTATAAAAAATAAAATAGTTGATAATATTAATTTATCATCATACCTATTAAACAAAATAATAGATGATATTAATTATAGTTTTGTTTATCCTCAAAACTCATTTTTTGATGAAGATGCTTTAAATAAAATTATTTCGTTTTCATCCTATAATCTTTTAAAGCATCGGTTTAAAAATTCTATAAATGCGGCTATTACATTAGGTAGAATCGATTCTATGATGATTAATTTGGATTATGATTATAGTTTTAACGGTTTGGATTATATAAGTGGAGACCCAAGATCAATTGGTAATTACCTTTCAAAATTATATATTGAATATGGTTTGCATGATAATTCTAATGAAATAAATAATTATTCAAATACTTATTATAAACCACTTAACCCTCCTTTGAACCCTGAATTACCGGGTAATCCAGATATAATAGATCCTAATAGGTGGCAATCTTTATTATTGGGTGAGTTTATTGATCAATCAGGGAATCTTATTGAGGGTGTGCCTGATTTTATTTCTCCTGAGTGGGGGAACGTATTACCATTTGCTCTTTTACAAGAAGATATGGTTATCAAGGTAAGAGATGATGATGTATATAAGGTATACCATGACCCCGGTGATCCTCCATACTTAGATACTACTAATCAAAATCAGTCAAATAATATTTTTAAACAAGCATTTTCAATGGTTTCAGTTTGGTCTTCTCATTTAGATAGAAAAGATGAGGTAATTTGGAATATTTCTCCTAAATCGATAGGAAATGTAATAAATTATCCAAATACAATTGATGAATATTTATCATTCTATAATTATTTTGATGGAGGTGATAATGGAAATGGTTATGAATCAAATCCTATAACTGGAATGCCATATGAAGAACAATTTGTTCCTAGGGGTGATTACACAAGAGTTTTAGCAGAATTTTGGGCTGATGGCCCTGATTCTGAGACACC
>JAYZHG010000083.1:0-2822 GCA_036166735.1 Bacteroidota bacterium
AGAAAGTAAAAAGAGTAAGGAAAAATATTTTTTCATAATTCGAGATATTAAAATTTTTATAAAAGTTATTAAAGTATAATCAACAAAAAAAATTTAACATAATATTGTCTATTATACCTACAATCTAAAAACATCTAATTCAAATTCAAAAGGGGAGTGGTTAACTTACACAAATTTTTAGATTATTAATTCTCAATAAATTTACTCTTTTGAGTTTTTAATTCAATTAACGATCCTTCTAAATCTTTGTATTTCTTTCTTAATGGATCATATTCAATATTGATAGCATTCTTACCCCATATTCCGAGCATAAGTTTTAGTCCTTCCTCATTTTCTGGAAATTGTCCTTTATCATTTGTTTCCGTTATCCAATCATTCAAAATTTTCTGGTATTTTTTTAGGATAGTTACATACTCGGGACTGGCAGCAAGATTGTTTACTTCATAAGGGTCTTCGATTAGGTTATATAATTCTTCCTTGGGGCGTTCATCTAAGAAAAAACGTGCTTGAACCGAATTAAGCTTGTTATCATTATATAATTGTTTCATAACTTTTACAAATTCAACTCTATTAACATCCATATAAGTAAGTTGGGTATAGGGTCTGTCAGTCATGAAGTTTCTGATATATTTATATTTCTTTGTTCTAATAGAACGAATTCTGTCGATCGTAAAATCACAACGATCTCTTGTTGAAATTATATATTCTCTTGATTTTGAGGAATTATCAAAATGATTTCTACCTTCCATGTATTCTGGTATAGTGATCCCGGCCAGCGCTAGTGAGCTAGGTCCAATATCAATTCCACTTATTAGCTCATTGTTAGTTGTACCGGGTTCAATTACCTTGGAGTTTCTAAAATCTGCAATGATCAGAGGAACATGTAAACCGCCTTCATATAGAAACTGTTTATGCCGAGTCATTCGCATTCCATGGTCTGAAAAGAAAAATATAATCGTATTATCAAGTAATCTGTTCTCAGCCAGATCATTAATTATTTTACCCACTTTTCCATCTGTTATTTGTATGGCATCCAAATGGTTTGCATATTCTTCAATTATTGCAGGATGAACCGGAAGGTATGGAGGAAGCACTATCTTATTTCTATCCACTGGATTATTTACTTTTTCCTTAAATTTGGAGGAGAAAATCTCTTTGCCACCAGAAAGCTGAATTTGTCCAAAAAATGGTTCTTTGCCCTTAAATTCAGAAATTTCCAGACGTTTGCCGCTTTTACCGTATAATGGATGAATATAATAATCCTGTTCATAAAGATCACGTCTGTTATAGCTGAAATTATAATCGTCTTTACCATTATTGAAACTGAAGTATCCCACTTGTTTAAACAACTCAGGTATAGTTTTAATGCTGTCCGGTAGATAAATTGCTGATTTCTCTGTGCGAGAGCTATGATGATTGTGGAGACCCAATGTTGTTGACATCATACCTGTAATAATGCTTGATCGGCTGGCAGAACATACAGGTGCTGGCATTATAGCCTTAGTAAACTTCATTCCCGTCTCTGCTAACTTGTCAATATTGGGAGTTGATATATTTGATGTACCATAACAATTTAAAAGTGGAGAAGTGTCTTCTAAATAAATCCACAAAATATTAGGTTTTTCAAGTTCTTTCGAGTTGTTGTTACATGCAGATAAAAATAGTAAAGCAGACAGCAATGCCAGCTTTGGAATTTCTCTAATTAGTTTATTCATTTTTCTAATCTACAACTATCCAAGAAAAATTCAAAAGAGGAGTGGTGTAAACACTTTATATAATTTGTAATGTTTCGGTAAGTAGATGGGTAAGTAGTATGCTTAAAATATCTATTTATTTGATGTATACAGATTGTCTCAGAACTGACCTTTTTGCCTATCAACCTTTAAATTCTAAAACATCTTTCAATTTTTTTAGTTTTTTAATACCTTGGTAGAAAGAGTTCGAGTTTAAAAACTCAAAGTGTACTCTTATTAAAGATTATTTATATTTATAAAAATTCAAGTTATGTCATTAGAAAGATCTATTAATAAATCTGATAAAACCGGATGGATTGAAGTAATTTGTGGTTCAATGTTTTCAGGAAAAACGGAAGAATTAATAAGAAGAATAAGAAGAGTTAAATTAGCTAAACAAAAAGTAAAAGTATTTAAACCAAAGGATGATACTAGATATAGTAAAAAGAAAGTCACATCTCATAATGCTAATTCTATTAAATCTAAACCTGTAAATAATCCTAATAAAATAATTAAACTTTCTGCAAATATTGATGTAGTTGGTATTGATGAAGCACAATTTTTTGATGATACTATAGTGGATGTTTGTAATGAATTAGCTAATTCTGGAAAACGTGTTATAGTGGCTGGACTTGATATGGATTATCAAGGAAAACCTTTTGGTCCAATACCATATCTTTTAGCTATTGCTGAATATGTAACAAAAGTTCATGCCGTTTGTACCAAAACTGGAAAAATGGCTAGCTATACTCATAGAATTGTTGATAATGATGAGTTAATTTTATTAGGTGATATTAAAAAATATGAAGCTCTTAGTAGAAAAGCATTTAATAGATTAAATAATATATCAAAATCTAAAAAAGATTAAAAGCCCAGCTCACTCCTGTAGAAAAATAATTTGATGTGTTATTGATACCCGCACCATATGAAATGTCAAGTTGCAAATTATCTTTTAATAGATAAACTAAACCTCCATCAAAATATACATCTGATTGAGAATCACTTATATTTCCATATAATTCACAATATATACCCCAATTATTAATTCCTTTTCCAAGAGCTACTGTATAGACGATAACCCCTTCTTCA
>JAYZHG010000084.1:0-3515 GCA_036166735.1 Bacteroidota bacterium
AAAGAAAATAAAACTATAGGAGATACCATCTATTTTATATCTACCATCAATTATCCTAAAAACATAGAAATTATTCAACCTGATTCATCAAATAATTACAAAACATTTGAATACATAGATAAATTAATTTTTCCTTCACTTAAAATTGAAGATAGAATTTTAGATAGTACAATTTATTTACTTAGAACATTTAATACTGATACAATCCAATCATTAAAATTAAGTTCATATATAATCAACAATAACGACAGTTTAAAAATTACTTCTACAGAAGATAACCTTATTATTAGTAACCAAATTCAAAAAATAGACCAAAGCTTAAAAGTAAAATACAACACTATTTTATCCAAGATCAATAAATTAATTAACTATAAATATGTAACATATATAATAGCAGTTATACTGCTTATAATAGGATTAACTTACATTCTTTTTGGAAAAAAAATTATTATATTTTTTAAAATTCATAGATTAAAAAAAGCATTCAAATCTTTTGAAACTAAATTTGAAAAACAGCAAATAATTTATAAAAAAGAAAAATCAAAAAATGAAATAGAAAAATTATTAATTATTTGGAAAGTGTTTATGGAATTTATATCCAATAAAACTTACCTATCTAGTACAACTAAAGAAATAAAAAAGTTTAACAACAATAAAAAAATAATAACCTCGCTAAAAGAATTTGATAAAAATATTTATTCACCCAATAAAAACAGACTTGAATCAAAAGATATAAATAACTTATTGTATGAAGCCAAACATAATTTTAATGTTAAATTAAAAAAAATAAAAAATGGATAGTTTATTTCCTAATAACTGGTTTTCAGTCAAATGGTTTAATGTTTTTGAACTTTTCAAATACGAATGGGAGAATGAATATATTTTATTATTACTATTAAGTATTCCTTTATTTTTTTTAATAAAATTATTATTTAAAAAAAACAATTTTATTGAAGTTAGTATACCATCGTCTAATCTAATAAAATATAAATTTTCATTGTTAAGATTAATACCAAATAGCATATTTATCTTATCAATAATGTACATTATTATAAGTTTAGCAAGACCCCAAAAATCAAATGAAAAAGTTGAAAAATGGTCAGAAGGAATAGATATTATGTTGGTTATTGATATAAGTGAATCTATGCAAATCGAAGACTTTAAGCCAAACAGATTAGAATCTGCCAAAGATGTTGCTAAAGAATTTATAAATGGAAGATTTCAAGATAGAATTGGTTTAGTGGTTTTTTCAGGTGAATCTTATTCTAGATGTCCATTAACAACAGATTATATGCTTTTAAATGAATATGTTGATGAAATATCTTTTGATCTTATTTCTTCTAGAGGAACAGCTATAGGAAGTGCAATTGCAATTGCAACTAATAGAATGAGAGAATCAAAATCTAAAAGTAAGGTGCTAATATTACTAAGTGATGGAGATAATACTGCAGGAAACATTGACCCCGTTACTTCCGCACAAATAGCTAAAGCATACGGAATAAAAATTTATAGCATAGCAATAGGAAAAAATGGAAAAGTGCCCTTTGGTAAAGATTACTTTGGTAGAACCAGATACGTAGAAAATTCATTAGATGAAAAAAATCTTAGAGAAATTGCAACCATTACTAATGGAAAATTTTATAGAGCTTCAAATAATTCTTCACTAGAAAATATATTTAAGGTTATTGATGAATTTGAAAAAACTGAAATAAAAGAAAATAGATATAAGAATACAATTGATTATTATCAATATTATTTATTATGGTCAATTATTTTATTTTTATTTTATATTTTGTTAAAATCTACATTTATAAATAACATCATTAAAGACTAATGAAAAAAAAATTTTTAAATAAAAATTTTACCTGTGTTGCTGTAAGTAAAACAAAATCAGAAAAAAGTATAAAGAAATTATATGATTTCGGATATCGTCATTTTGGAGAAAATAAAGTCCAAGAATTAATTATAAAAAATAAAGGTTTACCTAAAGACATTCACTGGCATATGATTGGACACCTACAAACTAACAAGGTAAAAATGATAGTTCCATTTGTGTACTTAATTCATAGTGTTGACAGCTTAAAAGTACTTTCTAAAATAAATAGAGAATCTGAAAAAATTGGAAAAAAAACAAACTGTCTAATTCAAATAAATATTTCAAATGAAGAATCTAAATATGGATTTTCCATAAATGAAATAAAAGATATTTTTATAAATAATGATTTAAATAATTTCAATTCCATAATTATAAAAGGCCTTATGGGAATGGCATCGTTTTCTGATGATAAATTATTAATAAAAAATGAATTTAAAAATCTAAAAAATCTTTATGAATTAATTAAAAATAATTTTGAAAGAAATAATAATAATATTGACTTTGATACTTTATCTATGGGTATGAGTAATGATTATGAAATTGCACTAAATGAAGGTAGTAATATGGTAAGAATAGGCTCATTATTATTTGGAAAAAGAAACTATTAAAAGAAGTCTTTTAATTGTTATTACAATTAGTTATAATAGCACATTAAAATACAAAAATGGATAAACTTAAAATATACAAATACTCCACACTTGTTATTGCTATCATTTTAGCTGCATATCTAATTAATAGTATAAAGTTTAGCATTGATGAAGAAGCTAGAATATCTAATGCTGAAGAAAAAATCATTAATAAATTAAAAATGATTAGAGACGCACAAATTGCTTTTCAAAATGTCAATGGTAAATACACAGATAATTGGGATTCATTAATCAATTTTGTAGACTCCGGTAAAATATTTATAATTCAAAGAAGAGAAGAAACAACTCTTTTAGAATACGGAGCAGAAGAAACGGTATTATATTTAGATACCCTTGGTAGTGTATCAGTTATGGATTCACTGTTTTCAAATTATCCTAAATTTATTTCGAAAAACTTAAAAAATGTGCCAGGATATGAAAATGTGTTTTTTGAAATGTGGGCAAGTAAAATTGAAAAAGGAGGCGTATTAGTTAATGTTGTTGAAGTTAGAAACCCAAAACCTATTGATCCAGATAGAAGTGAAGCTAATGAAGCTAATATCCATAAACCTCTTAGATTCGGCTCTAGAACTAGCATAACTACTGCTGGTAATTGGGAGTAAATTTTTATAATTGTTAAAAAAATCAGAAGAAAAGACTAACCTAATTATTCTTAATTATAATAATTATAATCACTCATATCTATTATTTAATGATACTAGCAAGGGCGAGTATGATTTTAAAAAAATATTAAAGAATAAACTTAAAAATTTTACTAATAAAAAGTGGAAATCATTAACAATTGTCCACACAAATAATAATTTTATTTTGATTCCAGAAGAATTATATATAAAAAAAAATAATAAAAAATATTTAAATATGATTACTGATTATAATGATGATAAAATAGAAAATAATTTATTTAACAACATAGTTTGTCTATTTACTAATAATTTAAAACTGAATTTAAAAAAATCAATCATTAATAAACCATATCAAGTTCATCTTGCATC
>JAYZHG010000085.1:0-2712 GCA_036166735.1 Bacteroidota bacterium
AGTACCCGGAGTGGGACTTGAACCCACACGGACTTTAAGGTCCACAGGATTTTAAGTCCTGCGTGTCTACCAATTCCACCATCCGGGCAAATTGTACTTTGAGCGAGATATGGGATTCGAACCCACGACCCCAACCTTGGCAAGGTTGTGCTCTACCACTGAGCTAATCTCGCTTAATTCATAAAGGACTGCAAATTTATAATCCTATAACAAAAATCCCCGGTAAAAAATAGAAAAATTTACAACTTTATTTTTTATTCGATTTTAATATTTCTATCATCTCATTAAGTTTAACAAGAGCCTGTAAGGGATTAATTTCATTAATATTTACATCCGTCAAAATTTTTCTACATTTTTCAAATCTAGGATCAGGCGTTAAAAAAGTCAACTGTTTTTCTACTACTTTTTTTGAATCATTGCCCTTTAAAGATTCTTTCAAATTCTTTTTTTCTAACCTCTCAAGTAGTTGATATGCTCGCAACAATATTTGATTAGGCATACCTGCAAGTTGAGCTACATTTATACCAAAACTATGCTCACTACCACCTGGAATAAGTTTACGTAAAAAAATTATTTCATTATTAATTTCTTTTACAGATACATTATAATTTTTTACTCTTGGCAAATTATTTGACAACTGATTTAGTTCATGGTAATGAGTTGCAAAAAGAGTTTTGGGTTTATATTTTTTATGATTGTGTAAAAACTCAACTATTGACCATGCAATTGAAATTCCATCATATGTACTAGTTCCCCTTCCTATTTCATCCATAAGGATAAGACTTCTATCACTTAAATTGTTCATAATGCTAGAAGTTTCTAACATTTCAACCATAAAAGTAGATTCTCCTTTAGAAATATTATCAGAAGCTCCAACTCTAGTAAAAATCTTATCTATTATACCAATTTTTGCATATGCCGCAGGTACATAAGATCCTATTTGAGCAAGAAGAACAATTAAAGCTGTTTGCCTTATAAGAGCTGACTTACCAGCCATATTTGGTCCAGTAATAATAATGATTTGCTGAGATTGATTATCTAAATACACATTATTAGGTATATACACTTCATCTGGTGACAAAGATCTTTCAATAATAACATGTCTTCCTTTTTTAATATCTATAACATTATCATTAGATATAGTAGGTAAACAAAATTTATACTCTATAGCAGAATTAGAAAAAGAAATTAAACAATCCAAAAAGGCAGTAGATAAAGAAGTTGATTGTAGTTTTAAAATATTTTTTGAAAGTTTATTAAGTAAATCAGTATAAAGATTATTTTCTATAGAATAAATTTTTTCTTCAGCATTCAATATTTTTTCTTCATATTCTTTAAGCTCTTCTGTTATATATCGTTCAGAATTAACAAGAGTTTGCTTTCTAATCCATTCATCAGGAACTTTATCTTTATGAGCATTAGTAACCTCCAAATAATATCCAAATATTTTATTATAGGCAATCTTCAAAGAAGAAATTCCCGTTTTTTTAATTTCATTATTTTGGATTTTAAGCAAAATATTTTTCCCTGTTTTAGAAATATTCCGTAATTCATCAAGTTCATTATTATACCCTTCTTTAAATACTCTCCCATTAGCTAATAAAGCTGGGGCGTCTTCATTAAGTGATTGATCTATTTTTTTTATAACATCATCACAACAATCTAATTTTTTAGACCAACTAAATAATGTCTTATTAGAGGAATGCTTGATCAACATTTTTATTTCATTGATACATAAAAGAGAATTTTTTAAATTTATGAGTTCTCTCGGAGTAACACGTACTAAAGCTAACTTAGAAGTTATTCTTTCAATATCAGAAATTGATTTTAAAGAGTCAGAAACATTTTTAAGAAGATCTACCTTTTTAATAAAATTTGTAACTATAGACTGCCTATAGTTTATCTCTTTTTTATCTAGCAAAGGAAAAAGAAGCCACTTACCCATAAGCCGAGAACCCATTGGCGTAAATGTGTTATCGATAATATCTTTTAATGTTATTGAATCTGAATGAAGAGGGGTTATTAATTCTAAATTTCTAATAGTAAATTTATCTAGCCACATAAACTTATCATTTTCTATTCTAGATAGCGAAGTGATATGTTTTAAATTTTTGTGTTCTGTTAATTCTAAATAAAACAACGTTGCTCCAGCTGAAATTAATCCTTCTGTCTCTTTTTCAACTCCAAACCCTTTTAAATTTTTTACATTAAAAAAAGAAAGTAATTTATCATAAGAATAACCAATTTTATATACCCAATCATCTATAAAGAAAAAATTATTATCACTAAATTTTTCTAGAAAAAATTCTTTATCATGTTTTGAACATATAATTTCTGCAGGATAATAAGTATTAATTAATTTTTCTAGATGATTATAGTCACAGGTTGTTAAACTAAATTCTCCAGTAGAAATATCAAAAAAAGAAATTCCAAAAAGATTTTTATTTTTTGATATCGATGCTAAATAATTGTTTTTTTTTGAATCAAGAACGTTATCATTCACTGAAACTCCAGGGGTAACTAATTCGGTAACACCTCTCTTTACAATACTTTTTGTTTTCTTGGGATCTTCTAATTGATCACATACAGCAACCCTGCATCCTGCTTTAACCAATTTAGGAAGATACTTCTCTAAAGAATGATGGGGAAATCCTGCAAGTTCAACTCCTGAAGCTGCTCCATTAGATCTTTTAGTTAAAACAATACCTAAAA
>JAYZHG010000086.1:0-18162 GCA_036166735.1 Bacteroidota bacterium
ACTAAAATTGAATCTTTAAACTATAAAGAAAAAATTTATATTAAATATGAAAGACCAATACTTATTACTACAGTAATAGCTTTATTAATCATCAACGGTCTCTTTATATTTAACAATATTAATAATAATACTAATAATGCAGTGCAATATACTCTTGAAGAAGTTTACTTTGAAAGTGACAAATCAGATTTAATAAACCTTGCTTCCTATGAAGAATAAACTGCAATATTTAATCATTTTTATATTAATCATTTCAAATGTTTTTCTAGCATATAACTTTATTAATAAAAAAAAATCAGTTAAAGGCAATGAATTTAAACGTGAAATGAATTATCTAAAAAATCGTATTGGATTTGATAATAATCAATTAGAAAAAGCTAAAAAAGAATACAGAAGATATAATAAAGAAAAAAAATCTATAGAAAAAAGATTTAGAAGACTTGACCTAACTGTTATGAATGATCTTAGTGAGAACGTTGATACAAATAATATTAATAAAGACAAATATTATAAAGTTGCAGTAGAACTAAACAAAGCAAAGATGTATCATTGGGTAAACATTAGAGAAATATCAAATAAAGAACAATCACAAAAACTCGATAGTATCTGGTTAAATCTAAAAAAAAGGATAGAATCTCGGTCTCAATAATTTTTTTAAAATAAATAGAGATGAAAAGATTAATTGAAGATATTTCATTATTAATTAATATATGAAAATAGGATTACTATCAGACACACATTCAATTATTGATAAAAGGATATTAAAATTTTTTAAAAATTGTGATGAAATATGGCATGCTGGTGATATAGGAAATATTCAAACTCTTGAATCACTAGAAAAATTCAAAAAAACAAGAGCAGTTTATGGAAATATTGATAATCATCAAATTAGAAAAGAAGTAAATGAGTTTTTGCTTTTAAAGTTTGAAAAACTTGTGATTTTAATTATTCATATTGCTGGAAAACCTCCTAAATACAACAAAATAACCTACAATCTCATAAAAAAACATAATCCAAACATATTAATATGTGGGCATAGTCATATACTAAAAATACATAGAGATAAAGAAAATAATATTTTAATTATTAATCCTGGAGCTTCAGGAAATATTGGTTTTCATAAATTTAAAACTGCAATAAGATTTAATATTATCAATTCAAATATTAAAAATCTTAAAATAATAGAATTAAAAAGAAATTAAAAAAATTATTTAGAAGTAGATTTTTTAACTGATTTCTTCTCAAACTCTTTTTTGATTGCTTCTACATCAACATTCTTAATTACTGGAATTCTCAAAAGACTTTTAATAACCTGTTTCTTCCTTTTAGCTTTAGAAACATTTCTCATCCCTTTTCTTTCTAACCTTGTTACAGCCATAATTTTAATTTATTGCCGCAATTTAAATAAAAAATAATGTAAATCATTTGCTAGATTTGTAATAAATATAAAAAAGTGAAAAAAATAATACCATCATTACCAAAAGGAACTAGAGATTATAATCCTGATGAGATGAAAAAAAGAGAATATCTATTTGAAGTTTTTAAGTATAACTTCAATCTATACGGTTTTAATTGTATAGAAACACCTTCTATGGAAAATTCTGAAGTTCTTAATGGTAAATATGGTGAAGAAGGAGATAGACTAATATACAGAATACTTGATTCTGGAAATTTTTTAAAAAACATCGATAATAAAAATAATATTTCCAGTAATAAATTAAAATCTCAAATATCAAAAAAAGGATTACGATATGATCTTACTGTACCATTTGCAAGATACGTAAGTATGAATAGAGATAAAATAACTATGCCCTTTAAAAGATATCAAATTCAACCAGTTTGGAGAGCAGATAGACCACAAAAAGGAAGATTTAGAGAATTTTACCAATGTGATATAGACTATATAGGTACTAAATCTATTGTTTGTGAAAGTGAAATTATCAGTTTAGTTTATTCAATATTTAATAAACTAAAATTTGATAATTTTGAAATAAAATTAAATAATAGAAAAATTTTATTAGGAATATCTGAGGAACTTAATTTTAAAAATAAATTTGAAAAATTCTGCATATTAATAGATAAAATAGATAAAATAGGTGTTTCTGGATTACAAAAAGAAATGAAATTAAATAAATTCCCTACTTCTTCTATTAAAAAGTTAATCTCATTAATTGAATTAAAAGGAAACAATTCTTCAAAAATTAATTATGTAAAAACTTTTCTATCTAATTCAAAAATTGGATTAGAAGGTATTAGTGAAATAAAAAATTTAATGAAAATAAAAAATGATTTTACTCTTGATTTTACTCTAGCAAGAGGTCTATCCTATTATACTTCAACAATTTTTGAAGTTGTTCCTACAAATAATAATATAGGAAGTTTATGTGGAGGTGGAAGGTATGATGATTTAACTGAAATTTTTGGTTATAAAAATATATCTGGTATTGGTATTTCTTTTGGAATTGAAAGAATTATTGAAGTTTTAAATACAAACAACTTATTTCCAAAAAAAATTGAAAGTAATAATAATGTTTTAATAAGTTATCTCTCTAACGACTTAATAAAAAATTCATTAAAATTAGCTAATAAATTAAGAGAAAAAGGAATTCCAACTGATCTATATTCAGAAAAAGCTAAACTAAAAAAACAATTACAATATGCAAATAATAATAACATACCGTTCGTTATAATTATTGGTGAAGATGAAATAAAGAATAAAAAATACATGTTAAAAAATATGAAAGATGGAAACCAAAATTTATTAACTATTAATGAAATAATTAATAAAATGTCTTCTATAAAATAAATGAGCAAAAAATCTTATAAACCGTCGTTTATTACGCTATTATTTATTTTTATTAACTCTTTTTTATATTCCCAAATTAGTGATTTTGGTAGATTTGAAATAAATAACATTGGAGGTTGCTTACCAATATTAGTAGAAATAATTAATGAAAATGTTGATTCAAGTGTTACTGTTATTCAATATGATTTTAATTACTCATTAACTACAAATATTTTTAATCCATCAAATTCAAAATCTCATACTTATCTAGAAGCGGGTACATATATAATAGCCCAAGCTATAAATCAAGATGGTGTAGAAAAAATTGATCTTTTAGAGATTGAAATAAAAGAATCAAAAAACATAGATATTCAATTATATAACTGTGAAAATAATAAAATGAATATTTCTATTAATGACAACTATTATCAAGAATATGAATTGTATATAAATGATATCTTAATTCAAACATTACTTAGTGGAAAAAATGATTTTGATTACTCAAGTTTTATTGGAACAAATAATAAAATAAATGGTTATATAGTAGGTTTATTTAATAATAAAAATGACAACTGTAATAAATTTAATTTTGAAATTGCATCAATTCAAAATCCACATGAAGAAATTATAGATTCTATAATTTTATCAGATGATAAAGCTAATTTTGATTTATATTACACACCAAATAAAAGTACTAATTACAATATTTACATTGATAATGTAATTGATTCAACATTCTTAAGTCCGTCATATATATATTTTTCTGAATCAAAAATTAATTTTAATAATTTAACATTTGACAAACAATGTGTTCAAGTAATAGAAGAATATTATTGTAATTCAAAATTTATTGAAGATGAAATTTGTCTCATATATTTATCATCTTATGAAAATAATGAAGGGATTAATTTAGATTTAAAATCAATTGGAAATTTTGATTCAACAATTATTTATAAAAATAATACAGCTTTGAAAAAATTTCAAAATATTAATAATAAATACATAGATAATCAAGGTATAATTATGAATGAAGAAATTTGTTATACAATAAAAGGATATGATGAAAAAAAAATATCCATATCAAATACAGTATGCGAAACTCCTGCAAATAATTATAATCCAATACCTATTCCAAATGCTTTCACACCAAATGATGATGGTTTAAATGACACTTTTAAACCATATGAATCGAATGTAGAAGATTATACCATATTAATTTTTAATAAGTTTGGAGAAAAAATATTTACAAGTAATGATATAAATATAGGTTGGGATGGTTATTTTAAGGGAAAAATTAGACAGGGATCGTACGTATATAAAATTGTATTTAAAATAGATGGTAAAGAAATTACACAAACAGGTAAATTTGTATTGATTAAATAATAGCTTATGTTAGATATGATGAAAATGATGGGTAAAATAAAAGAAGCCCAAGAAAAAATGAAATTAGCTCAATCGGAGTTAGGTACCATAAAAGTATCTTCAGAATCTGGAGCAGGTTTAGTAAAAGTTGAAGTAAATGGAAAAAAAGAAGTTATCTCAATTTCCATTGACGATAGCATTCTAAATGAAAAAGAAATGGTACAAGACCTTGTAGTGGCAGCAACTAACAAAGCACTTAAAGATGTAGATATAAAGATAAAAGAACATATGAAAGAAAAAACAAGTGATATGTTTCCAAATATTCCAGGATTTGACATGGGAAACCTCTTTAAATGAAAAATACAGATAAAAGAATAGCTGTAATCTTATTAAATTTTAATGGAAAAAATCTCTTAGAAAAATTTCTTCCCTATTTAATAAAATATACAGACAAAAAAATATCAAATCTTTATGTAATTGACAATGCTTCAAATGATGATTCTGTATCTTTTTTAAAAGAAAATTATGTTTCAGTAAAAGTTATTATAAATAAAAAAAACCTAGGATATGCTGGTGGTTATAATGAAGGAGTAAAAAATATAAAAGCTGATTATTATGTTTTTATAAACACAGATGTAGAAGTCACAAATAACTGGTTAAATCCTCTTTTTAATAAGATGGAATCAAATAGTAATATTGGAGCTTGTCAACCAAAAATTCTATCTGAAAAGAATAAAAATTATTTTGAGTATGCAGGCGCATCTGGGGGATATATAGATTCTTTAGGTTATCCCTATTGTAGAGGAAGAATTTTTAATACTGTTGAAAAAGATTATGGACAATATAATGAAGAAAAAGAAATTTTTTGGACATCAGGATCTTGTATGATGATTCGATCAGATCTCTTTCACAAACTAAATGGATTTGATAAAGATTTCTTTGCTCATATGGAAGAAATTGATTTATGCTGGCGAATAAAAAGAAAAGGATTTATTAATTATTGCATACCAAAAAGTGTTATTTACCATGTAGGAGGAGAAACACTAAGCTATTTACATCCAAAAAAAACATATTTAAATTTTAGAAATAATCTTATAATGATATCTAAAAATGATAGATTTATCAATCTATTATATAAAATTCCTTCCAGGTTAATCTTAGATATTTTTGCTGCAATAAAAATATTAATAAATAAAAAATCTATTTTTCACTTTACTTCAATATTAAAAGCATACCTATCTTTTATTAGTTTTCTACCAATTATATTTTTTAAAAAAAGAAATAATAAATTGAATTACATTAAACTAAAAAATCTAATCATACCTTTTGAATATTTTATTAGAGGTAAAAAAAGGTTTAGTGATTTATAAATTTTATCACCAATATTCACAAAAAATATGTAATTTTGTCACATCACATAGATCAATTACGTAATAAATAAAATATAAAAATGAAAAATATTAGAATTTTAAATTTCTTAGCTATTCTTTCTTTGGTAATCATTGGATGTAATCCACTTAAAAAAATGATTGAACTTTCGAAAGAACAACAAATTAACGTTAATCCAAACCCAATGATTATGAAGGGTGGTAGCGTTACTTTTGATGTAGAATCAACATTACCAGAAAAAATGTTACCTAAAGGGACAAGTTATACATTAAATTTTGCATATGATGGAAATGATGCTGGATCTATTGAATTTAAAGCATCTGACTATCCAAACAGTGCATTCTCTGTTTCTAAATCATCAAAAACCCTATCAATTCCTTATAATAATTCAATGATTGATAACCCATCTAAACTTACAGTAGTTGGTAATGCAAAAATTATAGTTTCTGGAAAAAATCTTAATACAGAGTCTAGTGATGTTGCTGACGGAGTAAATACAACCCAAAGATGGAACCAAGCATGGAGGATTGCTAATCCAAAAACTGCTCCAGGATATACTGATGCTGAAGAAACTGAAGCAACAAACGTAAGTTTTTATTTTAATCAAGGAAGTTCCTACTTAAAAGGTTCTGAGAAAAAAAGTGATAGAGGTGAAAATTTTTCTGCATTCTTAGCAGAAAAAAATATCACTAAAAATGTAAATATAATAGGAGCACACTCTCCTGAAGGTTCTACAAAAATAAATGAAGCTCTAGCTGGAAAAAGGGGTGAAACTATTGAAAAATACTATCGAGAACAAATGGATAAATATGATTACAAAGACGAAGCAGACGAAATCAGCTTTGATCTAGTTCCAATTGTTGAGAATTGGGATGCATTAAGAAGAACTCTTAGAGCTTCTAACTCATTATCAAGAGATGAAAAATCACAAGTTTCTTCTATTATTAATGGTGGTGGATCTTTTGTAGATAAAGAAAAAGCTCTTTCAAAACTTAGTTCATACAAAACGTTAATGAAAGATGTATATCCTGATTTAAGAACTGCAAAAACTGAAGTAATAACTGTAATTAATAAAAAACCTAATAATGAAATTTTAGCAATAGCTCAAAATATAGTTAATGGTAGTGCATCTGGAGATGCATTAACTCACGGTGAATTATTATTTGCTGCAGGATTAACACCTGATCTTAAAGAAAAAGCTGCTATATACCAAGCTGCTGTTAAATGGGGAGGTACATGGAAAGCTCACAGTGATTTTGGTTCAGTTCATATCCAACTTGCAAAACAAGAAGAAAGTGGATCAGAAGCTCAGCTTAAACTATTAGAAGCAGGCGAAACACAACTAAATATTTCTATAAACAAAGAAGAAAATGCAGAAGCTTACTTAAATTTAGCCGCAGCATCTGCAGTAAGATATGAATGGGGAGCCGCTAATGAATATCTTGCTAAAGCAGCCAATTTAAATGATGAAAGAACAAAAAATGCTCTATATATTTCTCAAGGTACAATTGCAATAACTAGTGGAGATCACGAAAAGGCAATTATTGCTTTTGATAAAGTTGATGGTACTGGTGGTTACAAAGCATGGTCATTATGGAGAAAATCTATTGCTAATCTTGTCTTAGGAAATGCAAGTGAAGCTAAATCATCAATGGATTCACTTAGTAAATTATTTAAAAATAATGAATGGGATTTACCTGCAAATTATTATTATGTTCTTGCTATATGTGCTGCCAGAGATGGAAATTCTTCTGCAATTACCAAAAATCTTAGTACTGCTTTTTCAATGGATTATAGAATTGATTTAAAAAATAAAGCTGTAAATGATTTAGAATTTAAAGATTATGCTAATGCAGTACAAGACGCATTAAAATAAATTTAAGGTTATACAAACAACATTAACAATTAAAGCCTCACCCATTTTGTGAGGCTTTTTTTATTTAATAAATTAATTGCCACTTAAAATCATATATTTTACTTTTACAAAAGATGAGAGAAATACAATTCAGAGAAGCTCTAAGAGAGGCAATGGTTGAAGAAATGAGATTAGATAAAAACATATATCTAATGGGAGAAGAAGTAGCTAATTATAATGGGGCATATAAAGTTAGTCTAGGAATGCTTGATGAATTTGGTCCTGAAAGAGTAGTTGATACACCAATAGCAGAAACTGGATTTTCTGGAATTGGAATTGGATCTGCTATGAATGGACTAAGGCCTATAATAGAATTTATGACATTTAATTTTTCTCTTATAGCTATGGATCAAATAATAAATGGTGCTGCTAAAATATATCAAATGTCTGGTGGTCAATTTAATATTCCTATTGTCTTTCGTGGACCTACAGGAAATGCAGGACAACTAGGTGCTCAACATTCTCAAAATTTTGAAAATTGGTATGCTAATACACCTGGTTTAAAAGTCGTTATTCCTTCAAATCCATATGAAGCAAAAGGGTTATTAAAAACTTCCATAAGAGATGATGATCCAGTTATTTTTATGGAGTCAGAACTTATGTATGGTGATAAAGGAAAAGTGCCAGAAAATGAATATTTAATTCCAATTGGAAAAGCAAAAATTGTACATGAAGGGAATGATGTTACATTATTATCATTTGGAAAAATGATGAAAATAGCAGAATCTGCTTACCAAGAAGCAAAAAAAGAAAATATTAATGTTGAGGTAATTGATTTAAGAACAGTACGACCAATAGATTATAAATCAGTTATCAATTCCGTAAAAAAAACTAATAGACTAGTTATCATCGAAGAAGCATGGCCATTAGCTTCAATTTCATCCGAAATAAGTCATCACATTCAAAGATTTGCTTTTGATTATTTAGACGCTCCAGTTCATAGAATAACCTGTCAAGATGTGCCTTTTCACTACGCACCTACCCTAATAAAAGAAATTGTGCCTGATCTAAATAAAACGATGAAAGCAATCAAAAAAGTTACTTATTCTTAATTCCTTGAGAAGATTCATTCATTCCTAATGCAGACATCATACCTGAAGGTCCTGATTTTTTCATTAATTTCATAACCTTTTTCATTTGATTAAATTGTTTTAAAAGTTGATTTACTTCTTGAACACTACAACCACTACCCAATGCAACTCTTTTTTTTCTTGAACCATTTAATATATCTGGCATTTGTCTTTCTTTTGGAGTCATGGAATAAATAATTGATTCTATAGGTTTAAAAGATTCATCATCAACATCTAAATCTTTAACTTTTTTACTCATACCAGGCATCATGCCCATTAAATCTTTAATGTTTCCCATTTTTTTAATTTTCTGTATTTGTGATAAAAAATCATCAAGACCAAAAGTATTTTGAATCATCTTTTTTTGTAATTTTCTAGCCTCATCTTCATCAAAACTTTGTTGTGCTCTTTCAACAAGACTTATAACATCTCCCATTCCCAAAATTCTTTTAGCCATTCTATCTGGATGAAAAACATCTATTGCATCCATTTTTTCACCAGTACTTATAAACTTTATAGGTTTATCTACTACCTTTCTAATTGATAAAGCTGACCCACCCCTTGAATCTCCATCAAGCTTTGTGAGTACAACGCCATCATAATCTATTCTTTCATTAAAAGTTCTTGCAGTAGTAACAGCATCTTGACCAATCATTGAATCTACAACAAAAAGAGTTTCATGAGGTTTTAAATTTTTCTTTAATCCCTCTATTTCTTTCATCATTTTTTCATCTATAGCTAACCTACCAGCGGTATCAAGAATCACAGATTTAAATCCATTCCTTTTTGCATGTTTAATAGCATTTTTTGCAATATTTAAAGGAGATTTTGATTTTTCATCAGAATAAACTTCAACATCAATTTGTTCTCCAATAACATGAAGTTGTTCTATTGCCGCAGGCCTATAAACATCACAAGCAACTAAAAGAGTCTTTTTTCCTTTTTTCGTTAAATAATAAGCAAGTTTTCCAGAAAAAGTTGTTTTTCCAGATCCTTGAAGACCAGATAATAGAATAATGTTTGGATTACCAGTATAGTTAATATCAGCTGAATTACCGCCCATTAACATGGCTAATTCATCAGAAACAATTTTAGTAAGAAGTTGACCAGGTGATACAGAAATTAAAACATTCTGACCCATTGCCTTTTCTTTAATATTTAAAGTTATTTCTTTAGCAACTTTATAGCTAACATCAGCCTCAATTAAAGCTCTTCTAATCTCTTTAATAGTCGAAGCAACATTTACTTCCGTAATACTTCCCTGTCCTTTTAATACTTTAAAAGCACGATCTAATTTATTACTTAAATTTTCAAACATTTCACCACAAAAATAATAATTAAAGCAAATAATGATTCATTTATTTGGTTAATAGTATTTATATTTCAAAAATAATTTTACAACTCAATGCAAATAATATATAAGCACTGTATTTCTTTAGTTGTTTTCCTATCCTTAACTATATACTTTTTTAATCCTGTTATTTTTGAAAATAAAGAATTAAAACAACACGATATTGAACAATGGAAAAATGGAGCTAATGAAATCATTGACTATAGAAAAAATACAAATAAAGAAGCGCTATGGACAAATTCAATGTTTTCTGGAATGCCAGCTTATCTTATAGATGTAAAATGGAAAAATGATATTATAATTTTTTTACATAAGCTATTAGGATTATGGTTGCCTCATCCTGTGAATTTAATTTTTATATCCTTTATTTCTTTCTATTTTATGCTTATTTGTTTTGGTGTAAGGCCTGAAATTTCAATTTTTGGTGCTATAGCATTTACTTTATCAACGTATATGATAGTAGGAATAAATGCTGGTCATAATACTAGAATAGGTTCAGCAGCATTTATTCCGTTAATAGTTGCAGGAGTTCATCTTTGTTTTCATAAAAAAAGAAATCTAGGATTTATCATAACAGCATTATCACTTGCTTTACAATTAAGGTTAAATCATTTACAAATAACCTATTATACCTTAATAATTCTTATTTTTTATGGTATATCTCAATTCATCTATTTCTATAAAAAAGATGAATTAAAACATTTTTGTAAAAGAGTATTCGTATTAATTATTGCTTCATTTCTAGCTATTGGAACATTTTTTGGAGAGATCTGGTCTATTTTAGAATATAGTAAATATTCTATAAGAGGCCAATCTGATTTAATAGCTGAAAATTCTGGACTTAGCAAAGAATATGCATTTCAATACAGCAATGGAGTTTATGAACCTTTAACTTTATTTTTTCCACATATATTAGGAGGATCAAGTAGAGAATCATTAAGTAAAAACTCTAATCTAGGTGAAGAATTAAAAAGAAATAATTTTAACAGAGACCAGATTAATAAACAACTTAGAAATGCTCCTATGTATTGGGGAGATCAACCAGTTGCAGCTCCCTACTATGCAGGAGCATTATTTCTATTTTTATTTGTACTTTCTATAATCATTCTAAAACCACATGAAAAATATTGGTTAATAGGTCTTCTTATAAGTAGTGTTTTGTTAAGTATGGGAAGTAATTTTGCACTACTAAATGAATTTATATTTGATTATTTACCAGGTTATAATAAATTTAGATCTCTAACATTTATAATTATAATATCAATATTTTCTATAATACTAATTGGATTACTTACTCTAGAAAAATTTATATCTAACAAAGAAAAATATAAAAAAAAATTTATTAAAGCCACTTTGTACACTCTTGGAATTTATTTATTCTTATACATAACGTCATTTTTCTTATCTTTTTCAGGTCCAGTAGATTCAAATTTCAGTAATATTCCAAATTGGTTTTTAAATGCTTTAATAAATGATAGAAAAGCATTATATGTAAATGATATTATAAAAGGAGTAATAATGTTAGTAACTTTTTCATTTTTTACTTACCTATTTATTTATAATAAAATAAAAAAATATTTATACTATTCCATTATAATAATAATTGGAATATATGATATGACTTCTGCAAATAAAAACTTTCTAAAAAATGATAATTGTAACCTATATAATGATTGTTCATTCACTAGAAAAACAATAAATACTGTAAACATTTCAGAAGCAGATGAATTTATTTTAGAAAATAATAATCAGAGAAAAAGAGTATTGAATCTTCAAAATACTTTCAATGAAGCAAATACATCCTATTATCATTCTTCAATTGGAGGATATCATGGGGCAAAATTAAGGAGGTATCAGGATTTAATTGAGAATATAATTACTAGTGAAAGAAGTACGATAATATCCAAACTTCAAAACAATAACATTGACTTTAGTGATTTAAATACATTAAACATGCTAAATACAGGATACATAAAATTCAATGAATCAAAAAAAGGAGTTATAAAAAATAATTTTTCAAATGGAAATGCATGGTTTATTTCTAAACTTAATAAAGTTAATTCACCAATAGAAGAACTAAACTTATTAAAAACCATTAATACTAAAAATGAAGCAATTATTGACGTATCAAAATTTGGTAATTTTTCATTCAATGACACCTATTCAAATGATGGAAAAATTGAAATATTAGAGTATTACCCTAATAAAATGAAATTAAAAACTTATAATAACTCCACTTCATTTATTGTCTTTTCTGAAATATATTACCCTAACGGTTGGAATCTTTCAATTAATGGAAACAATAAAGAAATATTAAGAGTTAATTATGTGTTAAGAGGCACACAATTAGAAGCTGGAGAAAATATTATAGAATTAACATTTAGTCCAAGCTCTTATAGTATTGGAAATACTATAATATTAATTTCTAGCATAATTCTCTTACTTTTAAGTATAGTATTTATATTTATTGAAACTAAAAAATCAATTCGATGAAATTGTATGTTTTAATATTTACTTTAATTTTTTTTTCTTGTGAAATAAATAAAACAACCGTTTCAAGTTCATCAAATATTTTTGATTCAAGAACTCTAAAAAATAGATCTGGTATAAGTTTATTAAATAAAATAAGGACTAGCCCAGGAATAATTATTCAAGGAAATGATGAAGAAAATGCTAGAGTATATATTAGAGGGATAAACAGTATAAATTTTCAAAAAGAAGTTCTATTTATACTAGACGGATTTCAAGTTGGTGCTTTTTCTCAAATTGTTAACATATTAGATCCAAATGATATAAAAAGCATACAAGTTTTAAAAAATGGAGCAGATTTAGCCATATATGGTTTTAGAGGAAGTGGTGGTGTTATTTTAATAAAAACAAAATAATTGTTCTATTTAAATAATCTAGGAAAAAAAACTGGAGTATTATTTTTATATGAAATATAATCTTTTGAATTTCCCCATCTTTTTTCAGCTAATTCTTCAAGTAAATTTACACCACTGACTCTAGTTAATAATAAATATATAAAAATGGGAGTAATCAAACCTAAATACTGAAATTCTGAAAATGTTGGTAGGGAAATAATAGTTATCCCTAACCATAAAACTAATTCTCCAAAATAATTTGGATGTCTAGAGAAAGACCATAAACCTGTTGATATAAATTTACCTTTATTAGTCTTATTGAAAATTACTTTCTGCCTATCAGCAATAACTTCAAAAAGAAATCCAAAAATCCAAAACAAAATCCCAACATATAAAAATAAATCGTTTTCTAAAGGTTTATTTAATAAAACTATAAGTACGGGAAAACTACATATAAATACCCACGTTCCTTGAAATATCCACGCACGCATAAATCTTAAAAAATTTTTTTTAATCTCAATAAATCTAACATCACCCTCCACTTTTACCCTAAAAAATAAATATAAACTTAATCTTAATGACCAAATCAATATAAATAAAACCAAAATAACTGATCTGAAATCAACAAATTCTATGATTTGAAATTTTTCATAAAATGAATATAGAATAACAATAATAAATGTAATTCCTCCAGTCAAATCAAAATAATGTTCTGTTTTAAAAATAAAAGAAGGAATAAAAACAATTATTTGAATAATAAAAATTAAAATAAAAGATCTAATTAATATAGATTCCCAAATAGATGAAATAGAATTTGATGAAGCTAAATACGCTAAAGAAAATGGAATTAATAAAAGAACAAATATTGATAAAATTAAAGAAAATATATTTTTCATATTAACATATACCTAAACTAACATAAACTGTTTCCTGCCAACAAGCTGAATCATCATCAGGATCTAAAATTGATCTCTCAAAAATATAGGTAAAAGCAACAAATTGTTTTGAATAAGTATCATTTTCTAAACAATTATATACATAAGTCACTTGATTTATAATACTAGTTTTATAATTTTCTATATTATCTGGATTAGGATATGGGGGATCTGGAACTTTATTAAATCTACAAAATATTTCATTACATGAAATCATAAAAAATAAAACTATAAAGATTTTTGAACCCATATTCTATTTAATTTTTTTTTAACAAAATGTTTTCTTTTAATAAATGTAAGTAAAGCTCCAACACCAAAACTTAATGAACAACCAATCAAAAGATCTTTATTATAAACATCTTTATACCTAACTTTTTGAACTAATGACAAATTCACAAAATCTATCAGAAAAAAAGCAATTGAACCTCCCGCTATATATTTTCCTCCACTTTTAAAAAAATTACTAGACTTATTTCTAATATCAACAATTTCAATATCCGAAACACTAACTTCAATATAATTAAATCTTAATTTATCTTCAGTAATACCCGTTATATATGCTTGAGTAAAATTTACATCATCTTTTAATTTAAATCTAATTTTTTCTCCAGGAAAAAATTTAAAAGATTTCGTTTGTGATGCTTTTTTTAATTCAAGATAATACTGAGAATGTAGATTATTTGATACAAAAATGAAGAAAAGTATAAGATATATTTTTGGCATTTTTACACTTTATAATCTTACTTAAAAGTAAAATAATAGAATTATAATTAATGACATGATTGATTATATTTTTTTAATCTATAATAATTATAAGGAAGAGGAGTAAAATAACCCGCAATTAACATTGGTAAAACAGTATAAAAATTCATAATAGCTCCTCCTGTCATTATATAATCAACCAAATTCATTGCTAATTCCATACTAATCATACTAATAAATGACATTCCTATAGCTGTCTTAAAAGCAGAAAATATAGTCTGAGAATAACTTAATACAATAGTTTCAAGTATAATTGAAGTAATTAAACCATTAACTATAGCTAACGATAATATATAAAAAACTGGAAGTGAATATTCTGTATACTGAAAAAATAAAATTGTCCCAAAATCACCAATTGAACATCCAAGTAAACACCACAAGGTATTTTTCTTTGCTTTCTTCCAAGTTCCTTTACAATCCCATGATATTCCTAAAAACAAGTCAATTAATCTAAAAGTTCACAACTATCATTAAACTTAAGTATAGTAGAATCACTAAGCTTAACGACATAAAAAACATCACCATCTTTTGTTTTTAATCTTCTAGCATGAACAATTTCTTCATTTGGATAATTAGAATTAACATACTCTAAAATACAATCAACTATATCATCTCCATGAAGTTTTCTACATTTATCTTTTCCATCTCTATCCTTATCTTTTCTACCTCTTTCACATCTTCCTTGTATTTCCCTCATCTCATCATCACTATCAACAGTAATTGTACGTTCTCCTTCATCCGTTGCAATAACAATATCAACAGGATATTCTAATGAAGGTCTATCTTTTGAATCAGGATTATTTTTATACCACTCCTCTACCTTCTCTCTATCTGCTTCAATTTCAATTGTAATTGATGAAGCATCAGGCATTATTAAAGTATAAGGCATAACAAGTTCAAAACATTTTTCCTTTTCTTCTCTATCCCAATCTTTATCATCTTTATCTCGATCTTTATCATCCTTATCACGGTCTTTATCACCCTTATCACGATCTTTACTACCATTTTTAATATCACCTTTTTTGTACTTATCTGCTAAAAATGGATGATTTCTCTCTAATCTCAATTCACCATCTTCATCAAAAGATAGACTTTCATTAGTATTAAGATTAGCCTCAAAACCATATGTTTTCTTACCTACCAAAATATAAGATGAATTTAATTCTTTTGATGAATGAACAAAACTTATATATTCTTTAGATTCTGGAGCTAAATATTCATTATCAAGTTCATATAAAACTATATCTTCTGGATCTTCACCAGGAAGAAATAAAGAATCTCCAAACTGACTACATGAATTAATAAAAAAAGATATAAAAATTGCAAGAAAAAATTTGATAGATTTCATAGATATTATGTATTTTAAATTATTAACTTATACTTATTAGACGATTTAACTAATAATTTATTGCTCAAAAATATATAAAAATAATGAAAAATTGGAACGATAAATTAACAAATGATAGTTGGAGAATTTTAAAATATAATTCAGAAATTATTTCAGGATTTGAAAAATTATCGAAAGTAGGACCATCTATTTCAATATTTGGATCAGCAAGAACTAAACCTAAAGAAAAATACTATAAAAGAACTGTAAAAATTTCAAAAATGATTTCTAAAATGGGATTTGGAATTATATCTGGAGCAGGACCTGGAATCATGGAAGCTGCTAATAAAGGAGCAAAAGAAGAAAAAAGCGAATCAATAGGTCTTAGAATAAATCTTCCTTTTGAACAAACGTCAAATAAATATATTGATGAAGAATACCAATTAAAATTCGACTACTTTTTTATAAGAAAATTAATGTTTCAAAAATATTCTCAAGGTTTTATAGTTATGCCTGGAGGATTCGGCACTCTTGATGAACTTTTCAATGCTTTAACTCTTATACAAACTGAAAAATCAAGATTATTTCCAATAATATTAGTAGGAAAAGAACATTACAATCCATTATACAATTGGATAAAAAATACTTTATTAAAAAAGAAACTAATTTCAAAAAATGATATTAATCTCATAAACCTTGTAGAAGAAACTTCAGAGGTTGAAACTATTTTAAAAAATTTCTACAAAAAAAATAAAATTGATCTTAATTTCTAAAACTAATCTAAATTATCTATATAAGGAGTTGGAAAAATTAACTTCTTACTTTTAGAAAATTTTTCCCATTCCATTATTAATTCATTATATACATTAATACTATCTATTTTTTTATCATATAATTCAGAAATATCATCTATTGTACTATAAAGATTAAAATTCTCAATTTCAAATGGTTGATTTAAATTAATTATTTTCCAGTTTCCTTTTTTTAGCATAACATTTCCACTATGCTCAAAAGCAAAAACATCACTTTTACTATAAATTTCTTCTTTATATCCATCTACATATGGCAAAATAGAAATACCATCTAATGGTTCTAATTTAGAACTATTAAAAATTTTAGGATAATCAATCTCTAAATAATCATATAAAGAAGGTGCTATATCTAAAATAGATAAAAATTTATCTGTAACCCTTAATTTATTATTTTCTAAACCCTTTATAATCAATGGAGATCTCATACCACCAGAAGTAGCATAACCTTTATAAAGCTTAAAGGGCGCAGTAATTGATTCTGCCCAAGCAACCCCAAGAGAGACAAATGAATTGGGTTTACCCATATCTTCATAAGCATATGTGAAATGTTTTTGAATATAATTACCATAAGTACTATTGTAATAAAAATCCTCACCTGCAGCACCATTATCAGACATAAAAACAATAATAGTATTATCATACTCTCCTATATCTTTTAAAAACTTTATTATTCTACCAATATTATAATCTAAGTTATCAATCATACCAGCATAAATTTCCATTTTTTTAGACTCAATTGCTCTTTCTTTATTGCTTAAATTTTCCCATTTAGGATATGTAGTATTAAAAGATGGGTATTCAGTATTTTTAGAAATAAAGTTATTTATTTTAAGATTTTCAAACCTTTTAATTTTCAAAGCTTCATAACCTTCATCATACTTTCCCTTATACTTATCAGAATATTTTGTATCAACTTGTAAAGGCCAATGCGGAGCAGTGTAAGATGCATAAGCAAAAAAAGGTTTATCACTATTAGATTTTATAAATTCTATGATTTTATCAGTATAAAAATCAGAAGAATAGTTACCAGTTTTCCATAATTTTCTAATACCATTTTCTGAGAATGCAGAATCAGGATATTCTCTTATTGGTTTATTATTATCATAATGAGTAAAAGCTCCAGGTAAAAGTGCATATGTTTTATCAAATCCTCTTTCAATTGGATCACCACCCATATGCCATTTTCCTGCCATATAAGTCCTATAACCATTCATTTTCAATACCTCTGGAATAATAGCCACCCTTTTAGATAAAATACCTTCATAGCCATAATAATTAGATGAAAAACTCTGAATTCCAATCCCTGCAGTATGGTTATCATTACCAGATAGCAACATTGCCCTAGAAGGTGCACATAATGGTGAAGTATAAAAATTAGAAAAAATTGTTCCCTTTAAAGCTAATTTATCAATATTAGGAGTTTCTATTTCACTACCATAACATCCAAGATCAGTATAACCAAGATCATCTGCTAAAATTATTAATACATTTTTTTTTAAATTATTATTAATATTTATCTGATGACAAGAAATAAATAATAACAATAAATTCAAACTGATTAGCATTTTTAAAAGTAACATTATGTATTAT
>JAYZHG010000087.1:0-5352 GCA_036166735.1 Bacteroidota bacterium
AACAAAATTTACGGATTAATAAGTGATGATTTATTTAAAAAAATTAAAAAAAATATAAACCAAAAATCAAAATGTATCATCTATACTCCTTCATCAAAAAATATTAATTTAATAAATAATCAATTAATAAAATACGATAAGAATTATAAAATTTTATTATTTAACAAAAATAATTTAAAAAATAAAAAATCAATTTTCAACATAATAGACAATATAAATAAATATGATATTATTATAGGAAATCAAACAGTTTTAAGCTCATTAAATATAAAAAATTGCAAACTAATAGCTTTAATAGATACAGATAAAATTTCAAATAAACCTTACTATAAAGCAAATGAAAAATATTTTCAAATACTATCAAGTATAATTCAAAGAATAAATAGTAACTCTCAAAAATTAATAATCCAAACAAATAATTCTACAAATCAAATTTTTAAACAAAGTTTAAGCTTAAATAATAAAGGATTTTATGACAATGAAATAAAAGAAAGAAAAATTTATAAATACAGTCCATATTATAGAATAATAAGAATAGAAATTACAACAAATAAAAATGCCAGTGAAATTAATAATATAGATGAGTTTTATAAAAAGTTTAAGTTAAAATTTAAACTTTTCGATATATCAAATATTGGAAATACAAAAATTGATAATAAATATAAGTATATAATTGAGTTAAAAATTCCTCAAAATAAGTTATTAAAAAGCAATAAAAATAAAGTTCAAAAATTTATAAAAATCATAAAAAAGGAAAAACTTTTTAAGGAAATGAATTTCATAATTGATATTGATCCTTAAATATCCCAATTAGATTTTAAATACTCAATTCCTATTTTTGAAGTTAAATCAAATTTACAAGGAACAATAGATACAAAATTTTCTGATATTGCTAATTCATCATTATCTCGTGTTTTATCATGATTTACAAAATTTCCAACCATCCAATAATATTCTCTCCCATATGGATCTAATCTTTTATCAAAAATTTCTTCCCAATATGCATTTGCCTGTTTACAAACTTTTATTCCTTTAATTTTATTATTCGACTTAGCAGGGAAATTTACATTTAATGCAATACTTTTTGGTAATCCATTATTTAAAATATTATCAATAATTTTACTTATATATGGTTCAGTATGACTTAAACTAGCATTTGGGTCATAATCGCATAATGAAAAACCAATAGAAGCTGTGTTTTCAATAGCTCCTTCAATTGCTGCTGACATAGTACCAGAATATAGAACACTAATAGAAGAATTACTGCCGTGATTAATTCCACTAGTTATTAAATCAATATTTCTATCTTTCAACAAATGATGTTTAGCAATTTTAACACAATCAGCAGGTGTTCCACTACATTTATACGAAGTGATTGATCCAAATAAATCTGATTTAACTAACCTAAGTTTATCCCCAACAGTAATTGCGTGACCCATACCAGATTGTGGGCTATCAGGTGCCACTACAACTACTTCACCAAAATTTTTCATTACAGATACTAAAAACCTAATACCTTTAGAATCTATTCCATCATCATTAGTAATTAATATTAATGGTTTTTTCATATTTAAATCTTATTATAAAATTTAACAACTTTTACTAAATCTTCCATTTTACTTAAATTAATTTTATTTGATGATAAAAATTTTTTTACTTTATCAAAATTATCATTCATTAATAATAATATCTGTTTTTTCTTTCCCTTACTTTTAAACTTTTGAATTTTACCCTCTTTATTTAAAAAAAAATAATCGTATTCAAGTTTGCTATAATAATTATATGAAGGAATCATAGAATAAGTATAATATGAAGGATAATAACTGGGAACCGATTCAGCAATAATTTTTTCTTTTAAAAGCAAACTTAACTTTCCTTCAATAACAACCTCAAATAATGAAGGAACTCTATAATTATATCCTACTTCATACATTAATGAATAAAATTGTCTGTAATCCCTTATAGTCTCGTCATAAATTTCGAAAAAAAATAAATTGTTTACATTAAAAGCTTTGATTGTTTTCCCATCATCCAACTGAATTGATTGAGTATCAAAATCATATTTTAAATTTCCTTTAATCGAATCTCCTGCATTAGTAATTAACATTCCATTATGCCATAAATCTGTTGGAAAATTTTGAGAGAATATACTAAAAGAAATAAAAAAAATAAACACAAATAATCTACTAAACATCTCTATTTTTTTAAAATTTCATGACCCATTTTATCTCTTTTTGTTTCTAAATATTTTTTATTAAAATTATTTGGTTCAATTTCTATTGAAACATTTTTTATAATTTTAATTCCATATCCAATTAGACCTATCCTTTTTTTCGGATTATTTGTTAATAAAATAATTTTATTAGCATATAAATCTCTGAGGATTTGTGCTCCAACCCCATAATCTCTACTATCCATATTAAAACCTAATTTTTCATTTGCTTCAACAGTATCATAACCATCTTCCTGAAGTTTATAGGCTTTGAGTTTATTTAATAATCCAATTCCTCTACCCTCTTGATTCATATAAATCAATAATCCTCTTTTACTTTCATTAATCATTTTCATAGCAACTTTTAATTGAGATCCACAATCACATTTCAACGATGCTAATATATCTCCAGTTATACACGAAGAATGTACTCTAACTAAAACTTCATCTTTACTTGACCAATCTCCTTTTTTTAACGCTAAATGAATTTGATTATTATTAATTTGTCTGAAAGGAATTAATTTAAAATTTCCATATTCTGTGGGTAATGTTATTTCATCTTCTCTTTTAATTAAAGTTTCATGTTTTAACCTATAAGAAATAAGATCCTTAATAGATATTATTTTTAAATTAAACTTTTTAGCAACTTTTAATAAATCAGGTAATCTTGCCATACTTCCATCTTCATTCAGTATTTCACAAATAACGCCAGAAGGAAATAAACCAGCAATTTTAGGTAAATCTACCGAAGCTTCAGTATGACCAGCTCGTCTTAAAACACCACCAGATATTGCTTTTAAAGGAAAAATATGACCGGGTTTTGAAAAATTTGATGGATTTTTTTTTATATCAACCAATCCTAAAATAGTTTTTGATCTATCTGAAGCAGAAATTCCAGTAGTTACCCCATTACCAATCAAATCAACAGATACTGTAAATGAGGTTCCATAAACATCTGTGTTTTTTCCAACCATTAATTCTAAACCTAACTGATCACATCTTTTATCTTCAAGAGAACAACAAATTAAACCTCTCCCTTCTTTAGACATAAAATTGATTATTTCAGAAGAAATTTTTTCTGAAGCGCAAATAAAATCACCTTCATTTTCTCTTGATTCATCATCAACAACAATTACTACTTCACCATTTTTAATTGATGAAATTGCATCTTTTATATCATCTAATTTATTTGTATTCATATTGAGGTTACATTACCTAATTGTTTAGCTATATCAATTTCAACAGATTTAAGTTTATTATGAATCTTAATTGTTTCTTGCTGCTTTTTATAATCAACATTACTATTTAAAATTTGAAGATTTTCATTTATCATTTTTTTAATCAATCTAAATTTAAACCTTAAAATATTAGCATAAGTAGATTTTTTTAAATCATCAAATTCATCATTTACATGAATATTAAATTTATTTTTCCATTTATCACTTAATTCATACTTATTTGCCGATAAATCAATAATATCTTTTTTTAAATCTTCATGCTCTTGGGTTAAAAAATAATTTATATCAATAACATTTCCTTTTTCTAATTCCATTTTAAATATTTTAATAATTTCTATGTAATTTTTATTTTCAAATGCAACATCTTCAATTTCATTTAAAAAATATTCTATAAAAGACTTTCTATCTAATCCAAAAATCTGAAAATCTTTTGTGCCATAATTAACAAGCATTCTTAAGCATTCTTTTTCACAAAAATTTATAGCATTATCAACTTCTTTAACTACTAAATTATTTTTTTCATTTTCTTTAAATGTAAATTTAGGACGATTTAATGTTTTACTAGAACCAAGTAATAATTTATTCATTTCTGTTATCAAAGTGTTTTCATCTATTTTCAAAAGATCACTACAATCTTTAATATAAATTGATCTTTTTATTGAATTAGGAATTTTAGATATACTAGTTATTATATCAATAACTAATTCTGATTTTTTAATAGGATCATTTCTATAATTTTGATTTAATTGATTTGTTTTATATTTAATTAAATCAGTTTCATTTTCATCTAAAAATTTTACAAATTTATTTTTACCTAATTTTTTTGAAAAACTGTCAGGATCCTCATTTTCTGGAAAAGTTACTATTCTAACATTTAAATTATTTTCTAATATTAAATCTAATCCTCTTAATGAAGCATTTATTCCCGCTTGATCTCCATCATAAAGAATTGTTACATTCTTTGTGTATCTACCTATTAATTTTATCTGATTTGTTGTCAATGATGTTCCAGAAGAAGAAGCAACATTTTCAATTCCTATTTGAAAAAGAGATATAACATCAGTATAACCTTCAACTAAATAGCATTTATCCTCTTTTCTTATACTATTTTTAGATTGATAAATACCATAAAGAATATTACTTTTTATATAAAGAGTTGTTTCAGGTGAATTTATATACTTTGGTTGATTTTCATCATCTTTTATTTGTCTTGCACCGAAAGCAATAACCTTACCACTTATATTATGAATAGGAAAAATAATTCTATTTCTAAATCTGTCATATTTTTTATTATTTTTTTCTAAAATCAAACCAGCACTAATCATTAATTTTTCAGAATATTTTAACTTTTTTAGATTATCATATAAAGAATTCCATTTATCTAAACTATATCCTAATTCAAATTTTTTAATCATTTCTTTTGACATAACTCTATGTTCAAAATAAGTTAAAGCAACATTTTTACCTTCTTTAGTTTTTAAATTATCAATAAAAAAATCCTTTGATTTATTTAATATAATTAATAAACTGTCTTTTTCAGATGATACAGAATTATCAATTTCATATTCATTAATTTCAACTCCATACTTTTCACCTAAATACTTTATAGCTTCAATGTATGTCATACTATCAACTTCCCTTAAAAACTCTATTGCATCTCCTCCCTTTCCAGTGCTAAAGCATTTAAATATTTGTTTTGATGGTGATACAAAAAAAGAAGGAGTTTTCTCAGAGCTAAAAGGACTTAATGCTTTATAGTTTGAACCAGATTTTTTTAATGATATAAAATCACTCACAACTTCTACAATATCTAGTCTTTCTTTAATTTCTTGTATAATATTATTATCAATCATAAGTTACAAATATGATGAATTTATTATTTTTTTAATTTTTTATTAATAT
>JAYZHG010000088.1:0-4268 GCA_036166735.1 Bacteroidota bacterium
CTGTAGCTCCTTTTCCTATTATAACATTGGCTAGACCAAACTTATTGGTAATTGTAGTATGCGTCTCTCTATAAACCGCACTTCCAGTTGGAAGTTGAATTTCAAAAGCTAAACTTATCCCTTGATCAGCCCTTATATTCCCATCGGCATCACGTACAACTACTTGATAATTAAATCCTTGCTGAGAGTACCCAGAAAATGAGAATAGAATAACCAAAAGGAATAAAATATATCCTCTCATAATTAAGTGGTTTATAAAAACAGTTTAACGTTAAATATTTTGGTACAATATTAAGCTATTTTCAACTTGTATAAAAATAATCGTTAATTGGAACAATTTAAGCTATCATAATAAGATAAATCCATGGCTTGATTTTTAATAATTTTTCCATCTTCTTTTATCACAAGATTTACGAGAAGCATAGCCTCATTAAGGCTTTGCCTGGCAACAAAATAAAAAGAATCATTAATTTGAATTTTGTTAATATCATCGTACTTGGGCATTAAAATTTCTCCAAACACACTTGAATAAATACCATAACCATCTTTAGAAAAAACTTCTATAAGCTTATTCCCATTTTCTCTAATAAATGAAAACCTATTAAATTCAATAATAGTGCTACTATTTTTTATATTAATCATTGAAAAAGTGTCATTTTTCTTAGCTATTACAAGCGTATCATTCCACTCTATTATTCTATCAAATTCAAAATTTAAAATCTCATTTCCCACAGAATCAATAATTCCATAATAATCATTTTTTTTAGCTGAATAATACGTATTGCAAATAGGTGAAATAACAGAAGAATACAAAGGGCTAATAACTTGTCGTCTCTGAGCATTATAATTTCCAAACATTTGATCTTTTATAAGAATTATATTTTTTGAATCATTAACCTTTAGACCATCGTAAATAGGTTCCAATATTATAGATCCAGTTGTATCTGCAATACCTTTTTTTCCCTGAAAATCTATATAAAAAAGGGTATTTGATAATATATTTTTTGGTACATACCCACTTATCTTTAGTTTTTCTCCTATAATAATTTTTTTACTTTTTCTATTATTAAGTACAAGTATTTCAGACTGTGAAATGTTATATTTTTCTGATATTTCTGAAAAAGTATCTCCACTATTAACTACATGATAATACTCAACCTTAGGTAAGGTTCTACCCAAATTATCTAATATGTAATAATCATCTCCGCTTTGTACTCTTAAATAGCTTACTCTATTATCTTTAAATGGTGATGACATAACGAAAATCTTATCGTCATTTTTTAATTCAACCTCTTTACCATTATAAAAAACCAAATTGTTTATAATTCCCTTTCTATACCAGAATACAGAATCCGTAATAAAAAAAAGAGAATCTACAGAAGACATAACCATATCTCCACTAGACATAGAATACATATTCCACTCAGAATTTCTTTTTTCTGCAAAATGTAATGCAGAATATTTTAAATCTTCAAAAAATGTTGAAAAAGGAAATTTAAAAAGTTTACTAAAAATTTTTATTCCATATTCACTTTTAGATGTCCATCCAAAAGGATGAAAATCTATAAATTGAGAAGTTCTTGGAATAATAATATTTAACTTATCATCAAGAAGTTCTTCTTCATTTTCAGTAAATAATAATAAAAATCCTGAATCAAAATACTCATAATCAATATACAAAAAATTCAAATGATTATTAATGCTAAATCCATCATCAAAAATTTTTTCACTATTAGAAACTGCAATTAAACCATCCTTTTGAAAAAGAATAAAAGAACCTTCTTGAAACACATCATCAAAAATAAAATTATAAATCCTCTTTCCTAAGATTGAAAATAATCCATACTTCCCATCTTCCAACAAAAGGATATATTTACCATCAACAAGGTAGGCGTCTTCATAATTTTTATCAAATAATTCATATCCACTCTTATGAATAAGTTTTACCATTCCATCCGAAAAAATTTTAATTATTCCTTTACCAATATCTTCTGCTAAAGAAAAATTACCGGAATATATTTTATCAAATTTTCTATTATAAATGGTTTTAATTCCATCTTCTTCAACAACAAAAAAATCTGAATTTATAAATGAACATATCACATCTAAAGAATATGTTCTGTCCGATATTTTTAATATAGTATTACCAAGAGAATCAACAAATCCTATCTTACTATCTTCAAAAAATCCAAGGAGAGGAATCTTGTCAATAGAAGATATAGAAGTTAAAGAATCATACAAATTACTATCGATTAAAGTTTTGTCAATAAGATCCAATTTTTTATCTACACTATGGTACCACAGATTTAAAGCAAGACCGGCATACTTACTATTAGAATAATTGGTTAAAAACTTTACATATCCTGAAGAATTATTTCCTATAGAATAATAAATAAGTATTTTTTTTTCAATGCTATCCCTATAAGGGGTTAAGGGGTTTTCAAGCAAAAACATTTCATAAGAATCAAGCTCACCATCACGCGTTTTCTCTTCAAAAAGTAATCTTTCATAATTTAACTTTGCATCTGAAACGTCAATAGCATAAGGGTACTTATCTAAAAATAATTTATAAGACTGCCATGTGTTCTGAGATTTTGCAGTTAAAAATTCAAGGGCATTCCTATTTTTTACAGCTTCTTTAAAATAAATAGAAGAAGAATATTTCATCATATACCTTTCATATTCTTCAACAGTATTTTCTTTAAGCACAAACTTAAATTCTATGTTATCAATTACGTCCTCAAGAGAATCTATGCTTGTTTTTGTAATGTCAAACTCCATCAACTCAAGGTGTTGTTTTTCATCAACATTTAAAATATTTTCTTTAGAGTTAAGTATAGAAATGTGGGCAGAATCAATACTTATTCTTTCCAAAGAATTCGTTAAGTGCAAGAGTGAATACAAATAATATACTCCGGGATGATTAGGAGTTTTTTTATCCATTTTTTCTAAGACCTCTCTTAACTTTACAAGGTCATTCTTCTGATATAGTTTATAAGCTTTCTTTACATTTTGCGATGAAGCTTGAAAACTTAGTAATACAAAAAATATAAAGGTTAATAAATTTTTAAGCATTTATTTTTTCTCTCTAGATATATAAGGAACTGATTTTTGTGTTAACAAAGTATTTATTCCATCAACATTTTCAACGACCTTATCTACACCAGTTTTTATAGATACCCATCTGGCATGTAAGTCGTTATATCGAATTTTTTCTCCTCCAGTAAGAGGTGGAAAATTCTGATCTATTGTCATCATTAAATCATACAGTTGATTATCCAACTGATTTCTAAAATTGATAACATCTTGAAATGTTTTCTGTTTAGGAGAAATAAGTTTTGATTCTGTATCATTTATTAATTCAATAGTACTCTTGGACAAATCTACAATCTCATTATATATTTCATTCTCTCCAAGTCTCTCATTAAGATCTTTAAGCTGATTTCTAACACTTTGAAATTTAATGAGGCTACTATAAATATTATCGATATCAGAATCAATCTTAGATAACAGTTCATTTTTGTTATCATAATGCTCTTTAGAAATATTTTCTCTAGGATCTGCCAATATTTTAAAAGAGCTTATCTTTTCATAATCTCCATAAGTAAATTTCACTTCATAAGTCCCAGGAACAACAGAGTATGATCTCATATATCCATTAGATCCTCGAGGTATCATCACCCCTTCAGGTGGTTCGTAACCTTCAACATCTAAATCCCAGTTCAAAATCTGAAATTTTCCTTCTTCTTTAATTGCTTGTTTATTTTTATTTTTTTCTTCACTTGAAAAATATCTTATAAGATTATCAGAATCATCAAAAATTTCAATTCTTAATTCAGTAGAATCATTTTCTTCAATTTTTCGAATAAAATATTTCATCTGTATAGAAAAAGAGGGGTTTTCACCTAAAGGCCCCTGCCTCCTCATTGCTGAAAATAATACCTTATGCTTATCAACTACATCAAAGAAATACACATTATTTTCTTTTAATTTAGAAGAGAATTGATGCAATGGTGTAAGGTCATCAAATATCCAGAAAGCCCTTCCTTGAGTTGCTACGATTAAATCGTTATGGTGAACTTTTAAATCTGTTATAGGAACTATTGGTAAATTATGTTGCCATTTTTTCCATGCTTTCCCTCCATCCATTGAGAGATATAAACCTCTTTCTGTACCTGCATACAAAAGTCCTTCTCTTTTAGGGTCTTCCCTCACAACTCTCACAAAACTATTTTCTTCAATACCTTCATTAAGTAATTTCCAACTTT